>JAZUOB010000143.1:0-4183 GCA_045604425.1 Clostridia bacterium | reverse complement strand
CATCATTATCAATACATAATTTATCTTTAGGATATACAGGTGTTAATTTGTCAAAAGGTACTCTTTTGAATACTGCATCTACACCTTCGCCATTTATTTTTTTGATATACAAAAGTGGTGAGTATTTATCACTATTATTTGATTTTCTGGCATCTCCCCTGATTTCATCACCGCATCTGAGATTAAATCTACGTATTTGTGCAGGTGAAACATATATATCATTCTCACCTGATACAAGGCTCTCTCCCCTTAGAAAACCATATCCGTCCGAAAGTATATCAAGTACACCAAAAACTTCAAAAGTCGATTGGTTTTTATTTAAAATGGCATTTATAAGTTCTTCTTTTCTTAAGGAATTCAGACCTTTTATCCCCAAATGTATTGCTATCTTTTTTAATTCTTCTTTGGTGTTGGATGACAGACTCTGTAAGTCATTCATAATAATCACCTTTCGACCAAAAATACAATAAACACACAAAAATGTGTGTTTATCATTTGTGCGTTATACTAAAACAGAAATAAATTCATTAGTATATTATTGTCATAAAAATATTTAACAATATATGTACTGTCAATAACCTGTCTTATCTGTAAGCTGTTTGAAATGTCGAGGGACGCTATTCCGCATATCAGGTATATAATCACAAATCCTGACAAAATTCCTGAAACGGCACCTAAAATCCAATTAAGACCTTTAAGAACCGGCAACTTAAATACGCCTTCAATAAGTTGAAATATCAAGAATATCACTAATTTTGCAAGCAAAAATACTATCAGCGCACATACCAAGGTGACTACTATATTGCATATAGCAGGAACAACACTGTTTTCTGCTATATCTTCGGCTGAATCTGTAAGAAATTCAGGGAGTGAATTTAAGTTCTTTTCACCAACGTCAGATTCCATAACTCTATCATCTGTAACCAAAGAGGTATAGACAAATTCATTTATCTTAGCTTCCCACCCTACAGCCGAAATCATATCTTCAACCGGTTGTGAAAGCAACAACACAGCAACGATTGTAAGAACAAGCGAAAATATCTTATAAAGTGATTTTATAATGCCTTTTTTACCCATGCCCCATACAGATATGATCAAAATGACAACGGCAATAACATCCAATAAAATTCCAAAATTCATAAGTTCAATCTCCGTCAAAATTATTTCTTGACAAACTCAAGACTATTATTGTAAATAATCATATAATTCTTATTGTCAATTATTCTTAATCCTTTTACATCCATTGAAGCTGCATATTTTTGTTCTCTGCCTAATTTTCCAAAATATATCATTCTTGTATTATTATATAAAACCGTACTACCGGAAATATCAATATAATCAGGTAACTCATCAGTAGAGTCATGATCTCTTAGTCTGCCTTTTTGGGAGTATCTTTTTATAACCGGCAGATTATCAGCATCAAAAACTATAACTTTATTGCCTTTGGAGTCCATGTCAAAAGCGCAGGCAACACCGTCGGCAAGTTCATCCCAAATAACTGAGCCATGAACAGAAAGACCTACAAATCTGTTATTCCCGAACACATTAAGTGTCTCACCCACAAATTCAAGCTTGAAAACTGCAGTCCCCGGTATTTCAAAAGTTTTATAGCTTTCTTCTTCGTCTATATTAAACAGTTGTATTATACCTTTGATTTCCTGCTTTTCATCCAAAAATCCTACAGCTATTTTTCTACCTGAAGGTGAAATATCAGCACACATTATACTATATGTACCGGATGCCCATGAAAACACACGTTCACCTTTCTTGTTAAACACCTCTACAGCACCTTTGAAAAAATCTTTTTTTGTGACAACAACCACATCACCCGATGAAGATACATTTGCATTTAATATTTCATTTTCGGCATCCTTTGCAAAAAGAAGCTTTCCATTGCTGTATAAATAAACTTTAGTACCGCCGTTTTCAGCAATCATTATATAATCGCCCTCTGTTGCAAGAATAGGGTTGACAACTTCGGTCGTTTCCTTCCAGACTTCCTTGCCACCCGCAGATATCTGTGCAACATAGTTTGATTTTGCCGCTATAACTTTGCCGTCCGCAACTGAGTACTGAGCATCGCTGGCACTTTCAAAAGGCAATATAAACGAATCATTGTCAAATGTAGTACCCATAGCTCGACTAAGTTCTTTTTTCTTTACAAGGTCACCTGTTTTGCTTCCAAACACTTTTGACCACGCATCAGTAAAACCATATCTGGCATCCAGTGCGTACAAATTCATTACAAAATTTGTTTTATAGTTTTGAAAATAATTTGTATTAAACAAAAACAAGAAAACCAGAATTACAAGAATTGAAGACAAGGAAATAATCGCAAATCTTCTTTTTTTTGCATTCGTTGGTTTAGTTTCCTCTTCAATCTCTTGTTCGTCAGCTTCTTCGACTGGGTTATCTGTTTTCAAATTCTCTTCCAGAGCATCCTCATCACTTTGAGTATCATCTATCACGAAATCATCCTTAACCGGTTCAAAATCGTCATCAAATTCTTCAATATTCATCAGTAAACCACCTCCGATAGGCAAAGACCTTGTGCAGGTGCTGTAATACCGGCACGTTGTCTGTCGCATGATTTTATAATATCAGGTATATCTTCTGCATCTATAGTGCCTCTGCCCACACCTATCAGTGTGCCTGCAATAATACGCACCATATTATATAAAAAGCCATTTCCGGTCACATTTATCTCTATCAACCGGTCATTTTTTGTAATCTCAAGAGAATATATAGTTCTTATTGTTGTCTTTACTGTATATCCCGCAGCCGCAAATCCCACAAAATCATGAGTCCCCACGAAATACTGTGCTGCACACTGCATTTTCTCTACATCAAGAGGAAATTTGACATAATATGCATAATTTTTTAAAAACGGATCAGAAAATTCTGAGTTCAAGATACGGTATGTATATCTTTTGCTCTTTGCACTTGATGAAGCGTTGAACGATGCATCAACATCCTCTGCGCCTATACAAACAATATCTTCAGGCAGATGAGTATTCAGTGCATACGGAATTTTCTCTGTCGGGATATTAGATGTTGTATAAAAATTCGCTACATAATCAAGTGCATGAACACCTGCATCTGTTCTACCGCAGCCAACAAGCTTCAACTGCTCCTGTCCGGTTATACTAAAGATAGCATCAATTAGTTTTTGCTGAACGGTAATACCATTATTCTGCACTTGCCAGCCATGATATTTGCTCCCGTCAAATTTAATAATAAGTTTTATATTTCTCATTACAAACTCTCATTCAAAAATATGATTTCATATCTACTTTGCTATTTTATCACAAAGCACAAAAAAAAGCAACACTTTATTCAAAAGTGTTGCCTAAATATAATATTAGTTTTCGTCGATAATCTTTATATCGTCTTCATACTGGCTGAGAGACTTTTCAAATTTTACACTCTCTACTTTCACATCTACTGAAAGAACTTTCATTCCTGTCATGGTTTCAACATTATTGCGTACACTGCATTGTACATTTTCAGCTACGTCACGAATACGCACACCAAAATCAACAACAATCTGAACGTCTAGGACAATGCCATCTTCTGTAACATTCACCTTTACACCTTTTGACTGACTTTTCTTTGAAACAAACTTCTCAGCTATAGCTCCGGTAATAGATGTGTACATTCCTGCCACACCCTTTGTTTCTTCGGCAGCAACTACTGCAATAGCTGCAATAACTTCCTGAGAAATTCTGACATTTCCGCCAGAGCCGTCTGTCTCGATATCATCATCACTGAATCTCAATATATCATCCATGGTTTTGTACCTCCGGTTTTTTACAAAATACAGCTTATCTTATACACAAAAGCTTGCGTATATATGTATTATACCAAAAAGATTACTGAACTTCAACAACTTTGATCTTGTTTGGCGTAATTTTTAGTTGTTCTGTTGCAATTTCTTGGATTTTTGATGCGTCAGACTCATTAAATTCGTCTTTTTGCACAGTTATTATAACATTATCTTCAGAAATATATACACAAACATTTTTATAACCTTTTGCAGAAGCCAGACTTTCTATTTCTGCTTCATTTCTTACATCCTCTGCTATCTCAAGGATTCTGTCCTGTGCCTTTTTTCTTATATCTGTATCAAATTCTTCGTTGGCTGCTGTTTTATTCAATATATCAAAGTCGGAGGCCAAGCGGT
>JAZUOB010000142.1:0-1561 GCA_045604425.1 Clostridia bacterium | reverse complement strand
ATCTTAATATTGCTGATGTTGACATAACTTTGCCTTTGGGTTATAATTAAGCTGTATTGTAGGCTCTTGTTCCCTTTTTGGAATAAAAGCCTGAGATTATTACAAATTAAATGTGTATTGAAAGGAATGAACTCTAATGATTTGCCCTAACTGTAATACACCCAACGATGAACTGGCAAAAGTATGCACAAATTGCGGACAACCTTTGGAGATAGAAGACGATTTCACTCCCGAACAAGACCGCGCTGCTATGCTTGAGGAAATCCAGTCAAGAAGACAAAAAAAGAAAAAAATTCAAAAGCAGAGAAAAATAATAGCAATATGTGTTTTTATAGCTATTGTTCTTGGCGGCTTGGGTTATGGTATATATACTATCAGAAATATAAATAGTGATGACAATATTATTATCGCATCACCTACCCCGTCTGTTATCCCAACAATAGAACCTACAATAGAGCCTCTGCCTACAGTGGAAATAGAGCCCACACCGGAAGCTACAGATATTACAATAGCTTCTACTCCCACACCTTTGACCACTCCGGCAGTTGTTGCTCCACAGGTTGTAAATCCTCCTGTAGCTACCAAAAAGCCGGTGGCTACAAAAAAACCTGCAGCTACCAAGAAGCCCTCACCTGTCGTTCCTGCAGCTACAAAAAAACCGGTTGTAACTAACCCCGGATTTGTAAAAGGCTCTGTCCCTGCCATTGCTGTTTCACAAGGAAGCCCTATGTACTCACAGCTTGTAACAGTTTCTTCTGTAGAAGTTTTGCCAAGCGGCTCATCTATAGCAAAATTCAATATCGGCAGCCAGACATATTTTGCATACGCAGCTGCCTCTCTATTCCCTCAGGGAGTGCCCGGAATGTACATGGTTGATGCTGCTGCCACAAGTGATGTATACTATGGTCTGCCTGTGTACAACCTGTCAAGCACAAAAGGCTTCTCAAAAGACGGATATATAATTGCAGATTCATCATCAAGACTTTTGACAGAAGCGGATATTGCCGGCCTTTCAAATACAGAGATTTCTCTTGCGAGAAACGAAATTTTTGCCCGTCACGGCAGAGTGTTCAAGCGTGCTGACCTTCAAAGCTATTTCTCATCAAAAACATGGTACAGCGAAAACAAATCATATAACTATTCAAATGACAATCTCAATCTGTCAAGCATTGAGATACAAAATGCAAAGTTTTTGCTAGCTCACGGAAAATAAAAAAAAGCTGCTATGCAGCTTTTTTTATTTTACTTCTATATCCTTAATAGCGCTCTTTTCGAACTTTATAAAAGATTTTTCAGCAACGTTACCAATGCTGCCTGATTCGATGATAACATAGTTATCCTTGATTTTTGAAACCTTTCCTACTATGCCGCCGATTGTGACAATCTTGTCGCCAACTTTCATCTGTGCAATCTTTGCTCTCAAGGCCTTTTCCTTCTTGCGCTGAGGTCTGATCATTAAAACATACATAAACACAAATATAAGTATCATTGGCATCAGTGAAATAATTGTACCTACAATACCTGCAGACGCCGAAGGTGCTGTAGGTGTTTCAGTTGCTGT
>JAZUOB010000141.1:0-1795 GCA_045604425.1 Clostridia bacterium | reverse complement strand
AATTAAAAAAGGCTCAAGATATATATTCAAAATATTCTCAGGAGCAGGTAGATAAAATATTTTTAGCTGCTGCAACAGCGGCAAATAAGGCAAGAATTCCTCTTGCTAAAATGGCTGTAGAAGAAACAGGCATGGGTATAGTAGAAGACAAAGTAATAAAGAATAACTATGCTTCAGAATATATATATAACCAATATCGCAATACAATCACTTGCGGTGTTATAGAAAAGGACGAATCTTTTGGTGTAACCAAAATAGCAAAACCTGTAGGGATTGTAGCAGCAGTTATTCCTACTACAAATCCTACATCAACAGCAATTTTTAAAACATTGCTCAGCTTAAAAACAAGAAATGGTATTATAATAAGCCCTCACCCCAGAGCAAAGAAATCTACAATAGAAGCATCAAGAATTGTACTTGAAGCAGCAGTTCAGGCGGGAGCACCGGAGGGAATTATCAGGTGGATAGACGTACCAAGTCTTGAAATGACAAATACAGTCATGAAAGAAGCAGATGTTATTCTTGCAACAGGCGGTCCGGGTATGGTTAAGGCTGCATATTCAAGCGGAAAGCCTGCACTTGGTGTTGGAGCAGGCAACACTCCTGCAATTATTGATGAATCAGCAGATATTATCAAAGCAGTGAACTCTATAATCCACTCAAAAACCTTTGACAATGGTATGATATGTGCATCAGAGCAATCAGTATTGGTGCATGACAGCATCTATTCAAAGGTAAAAAAAGAATTTACAACAAGAGGTTGCTATTTCCTTACAGCCGAAGAAACAGAAAAAGTTAGAAAAACTATCATAATAAATGGTGCATTAAATGCAAAAATAGTTGGTCAGTCAGCATATACAATAGCAAAGCTTTCAGGTGTAGAAGTTGTGCCTGAAACAAAAATCCTTATTGGAGAAGTTACAAGCGTTGACCTTTCAGAAGAGTTTGCTCATGAAAAGCTTTCTCCGGTACTTGCAATGTATAAGGTAAAGACTTTTGAAGAAGCCCTTGATAAAGCAGAAAAACTTATTGAAGACGGCGGACTGGGTCATACATCAAGCTTGTATGTGGACGAAATAAAATGCAAGGATAAGATAGATGTCTTTGCAGACAGAATGAAGACCTGCAGAATTCTTGTAAACACCCCTTCATCTCATGGTGGTATAGGTGATATATATAACTTTAAGCTTGCACCGTCATTGACATTGGGCTGCGGCTCATGGGGAGGAAACTCTGTTTCCGAAAATATAGGTGTACACCACCTTCTTAATATTAAGACTGTAGCTGAAAGGAGAGAAAATATGCTTTGGTTTAGAGCACCCGAAAAGGTGTATATCAAAAAAGGATGCCTTCCTGTTGCATTGGATGAACTTAAGAATGTTATGGGCAAAAAAAGAGTGTTCATTGTCACAGACAATTTCTTGTTCGAGAACGGATACACAAAGCCTGTCACAGATAAGCTTGATGAAATGGGCATAACTCATGCTACATTCTTTGATGTTGAGCCTGATCCTACACTTGACTGTGCAAAGCGTGGCGCAGAAATGATGCGAAGCTTTAAGCCTGATACTATTATCGCACTTGGTGGTGGTAGTGCTATGGACGCAGCTAAGATTATGTGGGTTCTTTATGAACATCCTGAAGCTGATTTCATGGATATGGCTATGCGCTTTATGGATATAAGAAAAAGAGTATATACATTCCCGAAAATGGGAGAAAAGGCGTATTTTATCGCTGTTCCTACATCAGCAGGTACAGGTAGTGAGGTTACACCATTTGCAGTTATTACTGATGA
>JAZUOB010000140.1:0-1844 GCA_045604425.1 Clostridia bacterium | reverse complement strand
AAGAAGTATATCGGCTCATATGCAGCTGCTATGGGCGGAGTTGATGCTGTAGTATTCACAGCAGGTGTAGGCGAAAATGACAGCCGCACAAGAGAAAGCATCATAGATGGTCTTGAATTTATGGGAATCAAGATTGACAAGGAAATGAACAAGCAAAGAGGACGTCTTGATATTTCAGCTCCTGATGCTACAGTCAAGACTCTTGTAATTCCTACAAATGAAGAGCTTATGATTGCAATTGATACTAAGAGATTGATTGAAGGCTAATTATAACAAAAAAAGATGTTGCCAACGGGCAACATCTTTTTTATTATAGTATGACTACAAAGTACACCGCATATGCCAAAATCATAATTATGCCGGAAGCTCTGTTTAGTCTTCTGTTTTTGAAGCAGCAAAGCCAGAGTAGCACCGCCGCAAAAATCGCAACTGATGTATCAAACAAGAAATTCTTTATAAAAGGAACCGGTATAATCAAAGCAGAAAGACCTACAACAAACAGAATATTAAATATATTGCTTCCAACGATATTTCCGATAGCAATATCCGCATTATGCTTTCTTGCAGCCGCCACTGATGTAAAAAGCTCCGGAAGCGATGTGCCCAGTGCCACAATAGTAAGACCGATAAATCTCTCACTAAGGCCTATGGCTTTTGCAATATAGCTTGCAGAATCTACAGTAAAACGACTGCCAATAACCACAACTGCAAGGCCTACGACTGTAAAAAGCAAAGCCTTTGGCACGGACATATCTTTTATCTCGTCTGCTTCATCCTGGCCTTTGTTCTTAATCGCCCGTATAAACAAATAAGTGAGATATGTTATGAACAATGCTATTATGATTATACCGTCGATCCAGCCTATAACACCGTCAAGACCAAGAATCAAAAATATACCTGTTATAGCTATCATAAATGGGATTTCTGTACGCACGGTAGACTTTGCAACTGCAAGAGGTGTTATAACCGCAGATAGTCCAAGAATGATAAGAATATTAAGGATATTACTTCCCACTATGTTCCCTACTGTTATTTCTGCGTTACCGCTAAATGCCGCTGATATACTCACAGCCGCCTCCGGTGCACTTGTACCCATGGCAACAATTGTAAGACCTATTACCAGCTGCGGTATGCCAAATTTGGCAGCAATAGATGCAGAACCGTCTACAAACCAATCAGCACCCTTTACCAGCATCACAAAGCCAAGTGCCAACAACAATACCTGAACAATCATTTCCATAAAAATTCTCCTTCCGAAATCTCAGGCACATAAAAAAGCAGCCTGAAAATCTCTGCATCAAAAATACAGAAAAAGTCTCGCTGCTTTAGTCGCAAAACCGGGTTTTCTTCTCAAAAACCGTACTGACGGCAATGCAAACACCAAAGTGGTGCCAACTACTCCCTAATTCTTTTTGTATTATAATATCATTTGCAGAATTTGTCAATACCTTTTATAAAGTTTTCCATTTAAAAAGGAGCATGCCCCCCACCATAAGCACAAAACCTAAATAATTGTTCCATGCAAGAGGTACTTTTTCACTGCCCATGAGTCCAAAAGCGTCTATAAGCGCGGCTACTGTAAGCTGGGAAATCAAAATTACGCTTATTGCCACTGTAGGAGACAGCTTGCCTATAGCAAGCATTACACTGATAGTGATTATTATACCCAAAACTCCCCCCAAAAGATACAATTTATTTGTCTCTGAAATCATCTTGAAATCACCTTTTCCTGCAAACCATAACACGATAAGAGACAAAACAAAAGCAGTGCCCTGAACAATCACATTAGATTCATAAACACCTATTTTCTCACCCAGCCTTGTATTCATCACCCCTTGAACACT
>JAZUOB010000139.1:0-6030 GCA_045604425.1 Clostridia bacterium | reverse complement strand
CTGTCTTTCCTGCAACAGAAGCTGTGATTGGAATAAGCACATAATCATCTGTCAAAAGGTTTACAAGCTGTCCTTCTGTTGTTGAAGTCTCATTTGTAGCAACATACAACTTTGCTTCAGTGGCATCTACATTCTTGATGATAGATTCAATCTTTGTATAAGATGTTTCGTTGATTGCTTTATAATTGCTGGGGATACCATTTCCTGTAGTACCTGCAGTTTTCTGAAGAACCATAACTGCCTTGACTTCATTTTGTGATGCTGAAGCCTGACGAGCCATAGCACTTGCATAGTAGTATGTATTAGCCGCAAGTGTGGGAGCTGTAAAGAATATCTGAGGAGTTGCGTGATTTGCTGTACGTCTTGTTGTATAAGCTGCATAGTTTCCGCTGTTTGCTTCCAAAGCAGATTTTACAACAGTAGTCTTAGGAGCACCGTCGTCTGAACGCCAGCCTGTCATATTACCTGATTCAAAGCCTGCGTTTTCAGCAATAAGATTGCCTGCCACTGTCACCGAAGAATCACCATCTGTTACTTCATAAGCTTCAAAATCATCGAAATAGAATGGGCTTTGGAATCCATTGTTAGGCGCACTGAAATAAACAGCATACGCATCAGCTATAGAGAGTGTACTCTTTGTAGCAGCATCGCCCGCAGCCGGAGCTGTCACCTCTGCATAAACCTTTGTCCATGCATTTTGTGTAAGGTTAATTTCCGGACCCCATACACCTGAGCTTCCGCCAAGACCGATTCTGATTTTCTTGCCGCCCTGTGATGTATATACCCAAGCGGACACATAGTATGTCTTACCCTCTTCAAGACCTGTAAGTACTGCACGCACACCAAGGTTGTTGTTTTGAGCAGCCTTTGAAATCTCGATTGATTTAGTACCTGTATGAGCCTGAGCTGTTGAAACCTTAACTGTTGCACCTGATTCAGTAGGTGTTCTGGAGATCCAGCTTGTGCTGTCTTCCCATGGTTTATTACCAAGAGATGCACCATCAGCAGTTCTGCTTTCAAAGCCAGGATCATCTGTTATAAGATTCTGACCTTTAGTTGCACTTGCGCTAACAGCCATTGGCACCAGTGAAGCTACAATAGCTATAGAAGCAACAAGGCTTGTCAGCTTAATTGAAAACTTTTTCATAATTAGTCTCCTTTCATTATCTATTATCCAAAACATATCTAACGCTACGATAAGTCGTGCCCGATTTGCAAAACCGGTCAATCAAACAAAATAGTAGATGTACGAAAGTTTAATAGAAACACAAAACTATGCCCGCTTTGTTTGGTATAAATTTTGCAAAAACAACTAATCTGCACGTATACAAATATGCAAGATAATTATATTAATTGTACGACACATATTTTTTGATTGCAATCATTAAATGTGACACCTAGTATGCATTTGTGCTAAACTAATAACGAAATAAGTCGAATTATTTTACATCCCCCACAGAGATTGCATACTTGTCTGCTCTTTGAAGAGGATTAAGCGTTGTTATATTTTCCCATACCATAAATTCAATTCTTCCTCCAGAAGCATCTTCAGGAATATTGATTTCAATCAGGAAATCTGTATACCCATCTTTTGATACAGATGATGTGGATTTAGTAAACGAACAGTTAATCATTCTTCCGTTTGCATCATACAAAACTGCCATAGCTACAGGTGTTATAGAAGAAAGCATATTATTGGTTACTCTGTAGGCAAACTGTGCCTTTCCTGTTTTTGTTATAGTTCTGTCCATATCTACGGCTTCACCATCAACTGTAAGTGTAGTGATTTTAGCATTGATTTTTGTGTCAACATCTACTGTGTAGGTATACACATCCTTTGAAGATTTTACAGTTACATCTACGGTGTCACCATCAGAGAAAAATCCATTTGCATCATTATCATTTACCTCTATATCTGCGTCGATATCAGAGGATATATCATGCACAAAGGACTGCATATCCTTATAACGATAAGTAGACGCCTCTGTCATGACTACCTTTTTCTGCTCATTGTCAACCGCAACGCCCTCTGCCGACGCTGAAAGTTCAGGCACCGGCACAGGCACAACTTTTGCCGCGATGTCACGAGTGAATTCAGGAACATTTACAGATTGTATAGATGCCGTACCGTTTGAAACCGTGAATTCTTCATTGGAAATCTCGCCACCTTCATAGGTATCCCACCAAACGAGCCTATATCTGCCGTCATCAAGGTTTGAAAGGTCAAGTTCAACCTTTGCGTCCGAAACAAGCGCATCGTCATATCCTTCTGCAATGATTTCAGAAAATACTGCTTTTGTATCTCTCACAAAGATTACTGCATTGTCATTACCCACTGCACCTTCTGCTACCACACGAGGCACTACATCTTCAACACCTACCCAACCAAGCCAGCAGGGTGAATTATTTGAAGAGCTGTAATGAATTTCCACTGTATGACTTCCTTTTGAAAGGCTTACAATGTACTTTTTGATATACTCATCCAAGGATTCGTTGGTAATATCGTATGTATATTTAGGGTCTGAAATCATCCAGCTGCCTATTTTGTATGGGTCTACATATATTTCCAGTTTGCCGCCGGTATATGCTGTTGTAGGCTTTCCTACTGTTGTCAGCACAAAATTGGTAGCTTTGGGGATATTATTTATTTTGAATGTATATACATCTCCGTCAAAAAGGTTTGATTCGTATATGATATCGTCAATACTGCGTATGTTGGAAGCTTTACTTGACAAATCGAAGGTAAAGCTTGTTTTGCCGCTTTCATAGTCTGATTCCAACTGCTGCTTAAAACTCTTGTATCCTGCAGGAATGATAAAATCACCGGTTTGTGAGGACGTGATATTGAAGTTTATAAGCTCAAGGTTTTCTCCCGGCCAGTTCAGTCCATCCAAAAAGCTTGTGATCGGGCCGTAAATATTCCAGTGCTCATTATGGTATGCCCAGCCTTCTTCATTTCCCCATTCACTGTATTCTTCGTTTGGCCACCACCACCATGACGGACATGCTGCCGCATGGCCCGCTGCAACGGAGCTCCACAAAATTTCATGGGTTGACTGCCCGCTTGGGTCCATATCCGTAACAACCGGAGCCTGAAGCGACATTTCTTCTATAATTTGGGGCTTGTTGTACTTGTCTGTACCAAGCAGTGCATTTGCTCTCAAAATCAACGACGGTTGAACTGTATCGTATGAGTGAAGAACGGTGTAGTCGGTAGAATCCTTGCTAAAGAGGAAGTCCTCGCCGCTTATTGTATAACCCGAGCTTCCAACAGGGTGTCCATAGGGGTCTGTTTCTTTTACAAAAGCATTCATTTCATCGTGCCAATCACTTGCTGCCGACTCGTTCTGATTAAAGCCGTCCATTCCCTCTTCTTCATTCAAAAACTCCCACAAAAGAACATTGTCATAAGCAGAATAACGGGCAATTATGTACCTGAGCATACTCTTATATGCTTTTATACACTCTTCGTCCGAATAAAACTCTGCTCCGTATTCTATAACGCCGTCCTTGACAGATCCGTAATGACTTCTTGAGAAAAGCCAGTTCGAGCTTCTGAGCATATGGAATGACAATATATTAGAAAGTACAGCCACACCTTTCTGCCTTGCAAGACCATATACATAATCCATTCTTTGCGCCTGAATACCATTGAATCTTCCAAGACCTGTCTGATAATCCTCAAAATTTTTATCGTCCTCGGAATTGAGCCAGCTTCTTATAAGATTTATTCCGTTTTCATCAGCGTATTTTTCAAGATAGTCTTCAAAGATTACATAGCCGCCTTCGTCGATTTCATAAACAGGGGATTTAAGATTTATGCCTATTGCACTGAATACATCGCCATTGTCATAAACAAATCTGGGGTTGTCAGCGTCACGCTTCAGATAGCCGGGACGGTCTGTTTCAACTGCCTCAATGACACCGCTTCCCAATGTACGTACAGAGCCTCCACAGGTAAGTCGTATTTCGAATCTCCACTCACCTGCCATGGTAGGTGAAAAACGGAATTTCCAAAAGCCCGTATCCTGCGAGATTGTTTTTGATATTCTTCTCACATCAAAAGCATGGTCATCCAGTGTATCATAAAATCCGGGAAGCACAAGTGTACTTCCGTCAGGTGCAGTAAATACCGCATCTGCCTTTACTTCCTCAAAATCAAAAGCATTTGAATATGTGTTATTCTCAGGGTCAGCCACAGACATTCTTATAATGTCATATGTACCTGCGGTATTTGCCGAAACAAAGACCTCTCCCTGCTCTCTTTTTCCGTTTATCCATCCAACTGCATTGTCAACAGCCGCTTTTGCCTGCGGTGCAGAAAGCTGTCCTTTGGGATCAAAAGCACCACCAACACAGCTCATAAATCCTGAGTTTACGACAAAGCTTGCAGCTTCACTCTTTCCTTCTGAAAAATCAGAAATGTCTGTAAATCCAACAGTCTGTATGTATCTATCTGTCTGTTTGTCAAGATAGTCACACGCTCTCATAAGCATTTCTGCCGCGTCCTCACGGCTTATGGGAGAGTTCTGATTAAAGCTTGTGCCGTCAGAAACTATTATTCCTGTTTCCTCAGCCACAACAAGACTGTTGCTTTCTCCCTCGCTTGTCACACTCACAAGATCAAGTCCGTCAATCAGCATGTCAACAAACTCACCACGAGTCACTGAAGCGCCTGCAAACTCTTTGCTTACAAAAGGTGCATCTCTGAATATTGATATACTTTCAAGAAGCACACTTTCGCCTTCAACTGCCCAACCATTTTCATCAGTGGGTGTGTCTTTTGCAGGATGGATTGCAATTCTTCCGATTTTGCCACTCCATGCAGAGCACTTAGACATATCAATGACTATTTCTTCTACGCCGTCAGTTTCAGGCCATTGTACATATCTTATAATTCTACCGCCCGACTCTGCCATATTATCAGACTTCCAAAAACCTATCTGCATAGTTTTTGCATGGCTAAGGTTGTCTGCCTTTATGCTTATATATTTATATTTATCTGCATCTATTTTATAATCGGTATAACGCTCAGTAGCCATATAGCCTGATGATGAAAGCTTGATATCAAGACGTGTAAGTCCGTCCTGGTGCTCAGGCTTGAAAGGATAGTGACTGTTGCCCTCCAGTGTGCCCACTCTCATTCTCCAACCGGATAAGAGACCGGGTGTAGAAGGAGTACAGCTGAAATCCCAGCTTTGAGCTATATCTTTGCCCAGAGATGTAATAGAAGGATTTACAGATACATCCGATGAGGGAGTGAATATCTGTATACTTGGTTGTATCGCAGGATTTTCAGGTTTTGTTCCTTCCCACAGCTCGAAATCATCAATATACAAATCCTCAAGAGATTCTACATTAGCTACCAGCTTAATAGACGCAAAATTTTCTTCCTCAAAAGTGAAAGTTTTCTGAATATGGGTCCACTGTTTGTCATTTATATTCTGTGGATCACCTACTATTATAGTACCAAGTGAAACACCACTTGCGTCAAAAATCTGATATCCCAAACTCATAGGCGAAGTACCCTTTGAAAGCTTTGCCCACACAGAGAAGGTATATACATTACCCTTGACCATATCGGCAGCATTCAAATACTGATGAGTTGTAGAAAAGCTTTGTCTTCTGCCTACAAGCTTTACGCTTCGCTCGCCGGAAACTTTTTCTTCTCGGGTTGTATAATAATAACCAACATCAGGATATGACCAACTGCCTATACCAAGCTCAAAACCACTGTTGGCTGTCAGAAGTCTGCCATCAGCTGTTGTAAACTTCCATGCAGGGTTCATATTAAGACCTGATTTTAGTGTCAGTGTGTATTCTTTTCCATAAGTCATACCACTAAACGATACACTACAGCTAATACCGTCGCGCTGAACATCTGTAATTTTTGCACCCCCGTCAATTGTGAGAGTAGATGCATCTACTTTTATATCTTCAGGAACAGTAAGAATAATTCTGCTGTTGGGAATCACATCTGTTGACCCGTTTGGAACAGACGAAGTCGGAGGCCAAGCGGTCTTAGGAAGA
>JAZUOB010000138.1:0-2037 GCA_045604425.1 Clostridia bacterium | reverse complement strand
TACATATCATTGGAAAAGCAGAAGTTCCCTGTAAAAAGAAGCGGAAGTTTGTTCGATAAATGCAAGGGCGCTTTTGGTATTGATGATGAAGAGTTTGGAGAAGAAGATCTCTATGATGAAGAACTGATGGCAGAATCTCTTGAGGATTTTTTGAAAAAGCAGGATGTAAGCTTTTCAGAATATCTGTTACATCTGATTGATGAAAGGGGCTTAACAGATGCCCAATGCTATAAAAGGGCAAACATCAGCCGACAGCTGTTTTCAAAGATTAGAACAGAAATAAACTATACCCCAAGAAAACGTACGATACTTGCATTGGCAATTGCTTTGGAATTGTCATATGACGATACTCAGGACCTTCTATCCAAGGCAGGGTATACATTATCCCATTCAGATAAAGGAGATATTATAGTGGAGTATTTTATCCGAAAGGGAAGATTTGATATTTTTGAAATTAACGAAGCTCTGTTTGCTTTTGACCAGGCGCTGCTAAGCGGATAAATGTCCACATAAAATTGACCATGTAATCCTGTATAAATATTAAAATATGACTGTAAGAAACATACAGTCATATTTATTTTGGAGGATTATTATGAAAAAACAAAAGAACAGTGGATTTGTGGAATTTTGCGGTGGATTGAAATATATTGTAGAACCACCGGTAAAAAACAACATAACAGAAATAGTATTTATTCTGGATAATAGTGGATCAATGCATGGTTATGAAAAGGATGTCACAGGCAGTTTCAATGCACTTATCAACAGCCAGAAACAGCTTGATGGAACGGTTTATGTAACTACTGTCCTGTTTAACAGCAAACAGAAATGTCTCCATGACCGTGTGAATATTTCTGATATTTCACCAATGGGACCAAGAGATTATACAACACAGGGTAATACAGCACTTCTGGATGCAGTTGGAGATACCATCAAGCATATAAGTACAATTCACAGATACATAAGACCTGAAGATTTGCCACAGAACACCATTATTGTGATTAATACAGATGGCATGGAAAACGCCAGTTCAAAATATGATTTTGAAGAAATAAAATATATGGTGGAAGAAAAACAGGAAAAAGAAGGATGGGAGTTTATCTTTCTTGGTGCTGAAATTGATTCTTTTGACCTTGGCTCACAGATAGGTGTAAAAACAGGGCATATATTTGACTGTGTCAAAGGTTGTTTTGGCACAGAAGATGACGAAGACTTATTGGATGAAGAAATAAAAGCAATAAGAGCTAAATATTGATGTTTTATACTGCTGTCTATTGACGGAAAGTTCAGATTAAAGTAAAATAAATTCAACCTATAAAGAGTGCGTGAGGGACAAGCCCTGTGACCGCCGGCAACCTGCCAATATGGTAAGGTGCTAAAGCTTGAACGATAGGTGTATATATTAAAACTATGCCCCTGTCGTGACAATAGGGGCATTTTTGTGCGCTCTTTTCAGGATTTTACATTAAAAAGGAGCAAACTATGAACGAAAAAATGACAAAAGAACAGGCCATAGCATATGTATTGGCAATTGAAGAAGAAATCAGCAGACTCGTCTCTACACAATATATAGGAATGCCACGCGAAGAACTGAAGAATATAATGCTTACAGTTGTCCGAAAAACTGAAGAATTGCAGATACTCTGCCATGAATACGAACTGGATTTTCATCAGCTGACAGGAAGATAAAGTAAAAGACTACCCAAAGGTAGTCTTTTATTCTAGTCGAGAAATACACATGGGACGCCAAGTTTATTGTAAATGTACTGCATACTGCGGTTATTCTTGTACCCATATACTGTAACATTAGGTGAACCTAAAAAAGATTCGCTGACAGCAATCATTTCGGTATCTGCGGGCAGATAAAATTCTCGCAGATTAGGGCAGTCGCTAAAAACACCCGCGCCAATAAATTTAACATTACTTGGAATGATCAGCTTTTCCAAATTTTCGCAATAGCTAAATGCGGATATACCAATCAGTTCCAGACTATCCGGAAGAGCTACTTCTTTGATTTCACAAGTCGGAGGCCAAGCGGTC
>JAZUOB010000137.1:0-3757 GCA_045604425.1 Clostridia bacterium | reverse complement strand
GTGCAGATGATTATATGACTAAGCCGTTCTCTATGCGTGAGCTTACAGCACGTGTAAAGGCAAATCTCAGAAGAGTTGCGCCGGTAGGCAGAGAAAAAGCAGACAATACTCAGGCCGGCAATCTCATCGTGTCAGGTGACCTTACAATCAATACTGAGAGATATGAAGCTATAAAGAACAAAAAAGTTCTTGATATCACTCTCAGAGAATTCGAACTTCTTAAGTTCCTTGCCACACAGCCTGACAAAATATTCTCAAGAGAAAAGCTTCTTGTAAACGTTTGGGGATATGAGTACTATGGCGATGTTAGAACAGTTGACGTTACCGTAAGACGTCTTAGGGAGAAAATAGAAGACGATCCCAGCTTGCCAAAGTATATCATCACAAAACGTGGTATAGGCTACTATTTTAATAAGACAGAGGAATAAGCTTTGAATTTTAAAAGTATTAAATGGAAAATCAGTCTGATGTTTGCACTGTGTATAGCCTTTGTGCTTACAATTGTGTGTATATGTCAGACTATTTCCGTAATTAGCGGAGAAAAACAAGAATTCGAAGACACTCTCCAAAGTGTTTTTGATGAAAATTACATAAACGAGCTTTCGGATATAGCAGATAATGTTCAGTATGTGGTTGATAGTCCTCAAGACGCAAATATTACGATCAGCACTGTAGGTACTGACAATTCCAAAGCACTGTATGATGCTGTGTATGCAAGAGGAGCACAGCTTGGTTTGAATGTTCACAGAGTTTTGTGCGTGCTTGACAAAACAGGTGCTCCTTTGTATTCATCTCATAGGGAGATAATCGACCAAGGTATTTCAAAGACGGCTGCTGTTATTGCTGCTTTGAATGGCAATACAGCTGTATCTACATCACTATTTCAAATGCATAGTGATTTTGCTTTGTCACTTAACAATAATGAACATATTATCTATGTGTACGATACAGGACGAGGCCTCTATAAAAAGGTCCTTGATTTTGTGTATTTGTATTTAAAGAGTCTGATATTTGCATTTATATTCTCATATCTTGCAGGTATGTACCTGGCAGGTTCAGTTACAGGCCCGCTAAAGAGAATGAGCGATTGGGCAAAGCAGCTTGCAGGTGGCAATCTGGACGCAAAAGCTGATATTCCTGGCAATGACGAGCTGTCCCAGCTTTCAAAATCCCTCACAGACATGGCAGAAAATCTTGACTCTGCAAGTCATGAAGCCAGAAGTGAAAAGACAAAGCTTGAGACAATCATGCAGGCTATGACGGACGGACTCCTTGCGTTTAATACAGAAGGTGAGCTTATTCATTTTAATGAAGAAGCAAAGCTTTTATTGGGCAGAAACTATCTTGATGATATTTCATTTGATAGCTTTTTCAAAGAAATCAATGCTAATATCACAATCGGTGATTTGCTTTATATGCCGGTTGCAGAGGATATTGAACGTGAAGTTGTAATAGACAAAGAAAGATATGTGTCAATGAACTTCAAGACCTTCAACCTAAAAAATAAGGTTGCAGGCATAGTTGTAGTTCTTCATGATATGACAAAACAGGAGCTGCTTGAAAAATCAAGACGAGGATTTGTGGCAGATGTATCTCATGAGCTGAGAACTCCCATAACCACCATAAAATCATACGCAGAGACTTTGCTTGACTCTCCTGATGATGACGGAGAACTCCAAAAAAGATTTTTGGGAGTAATAGCTTCGGAAGCTGACAGAATGGCACGTCTTATAAGTGACTTGCTTACTTTGTCATCTCTTGATGACAAGCATGCATCTTATAAAATTCCTGAAGAAATAGATGTGAGAAACATGCTTTCTTCTGTCACAGAGAGATTTCAAATTCCTGCACGAAAAAAAGACCAGACTCTTGTGTATAGCCCTATCAATGATGTGCCCACAATAGTTGGAGATTCCGATGCATTGGAAAGAGTTATAATCAATATAATAGGAAATGCCGTCAAGTACACTCAGGAGGGCGGACATATAGAGGTATACTCCAGTAAAGTGTATAATGATATATGCATCAAGGTGGTAGACAATGGTATTGGTATTTCAGAAGATAATTTGCCTCATATATTCGATAGATTTTATAGAGTGGACAAGGCACGTTCCAGAGACACGGGCGGCACCGGTCTTGGCCTTGCTATTGCCAAGCAAACTATCGAAACTGATTTCAAAGGCAAAATAAAAATAAGCAGTGAGGTTTTAAAGGGAACAGAGGTAAGTATAACCATTCCTGTATCCTCCAATTAAGTATTATGAAACTATTTAAAAGGACCAGTATATTTTTATCCATAGTTATTGTGCTCTTGTGGGCTTTTGTGATGATATTCATAAACTACCCTCAGAATAATATCAGGGTTACACACACTGAAAAGCAGGAAACAAAAAAACTCCTTGAAAAACACGATATCAAGGTAGAAGATAAAATGCTTGATATGCATGTATATTCACTGAAAATACCTGCTATTTCATACCCGGATTTATCTTGTGAGCTTGATGAGTACGTACAAAAAGGCAAGCTCAAAAAGGTTTCAGAGGATAGGTATAAGTTTGATAAATCTGAAATCCAATTTTCCGGCAAATCTGTCATAATATCAGGCAAAAGCCAGATTCTTGATAAAGTGACAAGTGATAATGCACTTTCAAAATCAAGAGCGCTTATTGATTGGCTGAATCTTTCAAAAAAGAATATGTCTGTGTATGTGTACGAGAAAATGGATGGCTTTCTTATCACATATGTTCCTGAGTATAACAAAAAAAGGATTTTCGACCTGAAAATAAATGTTATGCTGTACGGAAGCCAAAAATACAAAGTAGAATTTGTTCCCTATAAGCTGAAAAATACAGGCAAAACCCAGCTTCCCGAATCCGTATGCTCGGTTTTGTGCCAGCTTGCACTTGGCGGTGAGTGTGAGGGTGAAAAAATAACTGAAATGACACTTGGATATAAGCTGGATGAAACTTTGTTAAAACCTGCGTGGGAGATAAAGACGGATAGTAATAATGTGTTTTATATAGACTAAAAAAACAGGCTGTTGCCTGTTTTTTTAGTCTATATAGAGTTTTTTTAGCATCTCGATTTCATTTTTGTAGCCGTCAAGTTCATTTGGCGTTTCAAGATAAAATGGCAAGTCTCGAAGCAAGGGATGATTTATTATTCTTTCAAACGCATCTTTTCCAATATACCCCATGCCGATTTTTTCGTGTCTGTCCTTGTGACTTGCAAAAGGATTTTTGGAATCATTTATGTGTATGGCTTTAAGACGGTCTATGCTAACTATTTTGTCAAACTCTTCCAAAACAGAGTCAAGCTCGTCCACAATATTATATCCTGCGTCGTATACATGGCAGGTGTCAAGACATATTCCCAGCTTGTCACTGTGCTGGGTGTTGTCTATAATTCTTCTCAGCTCTTCAAATTTCCCGCCAACTTCACTGCCTTTGCCTGACATGGTCTCAAGAAGTACGGTTGTTTTCATGTTTTCAAAAAGAGAATTATTTAGCATTTGACAGATGAATTCTATACCTATATCCGTGCCTTGACCTACATGGCTTCCCGGATGAAAGTTATATAAGCTTCCGGGTATATACTCAAGACGTCTGATATCATCTTGCATCACATCTAGGGCAAACTTGCGGATGCCCGGGTCCTTAGAACACCCGTTCAGTGTGTACGGAGAATGAGCGAGTATTATATCGATGCCGTTTTCTTTTGAAAAATAAAGATATTTCTTTATATCTTCTTCATCTAT
>JAZUOB010000136.1:0-3851 GCA_045604425.1 Clostridia bacterium | reverse complement strand
CAAATATAATGGGTATAAACATCCCCTCTATAACCGTACCTGTAAAGATTGGCAGAAATCTTGCTGTAATAGTTGAAGTTGCAGCCATGAATAACAGACAGAAGAAAATGGGATATAATGCAGCAGTAGAGCTCAACAACAGACTTATGCGTGAAATGGAAAAGAATATGTCAGTGGAGGATTCGACAATTGTTTGATGAAGCTTTAAAAAGCAAGCTGGAGGCAGCTTTTGAAAATATAGTATTTGATGAGCCTTTAAAAAAGCATGTTACCATGAATGTGGGCGGCCCGGCAGACGGTTTTTTGAATGCAAGCGAGCAGGATGTAATACCGGCTCTTGAATTTTGCAAAGATAATAACATCGACTCTGTCATTATAGGTAACGGCTCAAACACAATATTCAAAGACGGTGGATTCAGGGGCCTTGTTATTTGTATAGGCAGAATGATGAATGAAGTGGAGTATTTAGGCGACAGCACTATAAAGCTTCAGGCAGGTGCAAAGCTTTCAAAAGTAGCAGAGTGCGCTTATAAAAATTCTGTGGGCGGATTTGAGTTTTTGCAGGGAATTCCGGGAAACGCAGGTGGAGCGTTGGTAATGAATGCCGGTGCATACGGTGGCGAAATCAAAAATCTGGTAAAGACTGTCACATATATAAAAGATTTTGAAATTCATACAGCCAAGGCTATAGACCTTGGGTATGGGTACAGAGAGTCATATTTTATGGATAATCCGGATGCGGTGATTATCAGTGCTGTTTTGAAGGGTTACCCCGAAGAGCAATCAAAAATAAAAGAGCTTATGGCAGAATATCACCAGAGGAGGACAGCTTCTCAGCCACTTGAATATCCAAGTTCGGGCAGCTTTTTCAAACGTCCCCCGGGATATTTTGCCGGAAAACTCATACAGGATTGCGGTTTGAAAGGGTATAGTGTAGGGGGTGCTGCGATAAGCGAAAAGCATGCAGGATTTGTGATTAACACAGGAGATGCTACTTGCAGTGATATCCAAAAGCTTTCAGACCATGTGAAAGATTGTGTAAAAGAAAAATTTGGTGTCCAGATGCACCATGAGGTTAGATTTTTAGGAAGTGATAAATAATGCATATTACAGTTGTAACCGGAATGTCAGGAGCAGGCAAGACTCAAGCACTTCGAATGTTTGAGGACTATGGATATTTCTGTATAGACAATATGCCGCCGGCACTTCTACCACGCTTAATGGAAATGTATGCTTCATTGGATGCTGAAGCTAAAGTAGCTCTTGTAATTGATGCCAGAGTAGGACAGATGATAACAGAGCTTCTTGAACAAATCCGCAATATAAGAAATCAGGGACACAGATGTGAGATATTATTTCTTGATGCTGACGACGACGATTTGATAAACAGATATAAAGAAACAAGAAGAGCACATCCTGTAGAAACAGAGGGTGGGCTTTTAGACAGCATACAAGCAGAGCGTGTGCTTTTGAAAAATGTTCGTTGTGCAGCTGATATAGTAGTGGACACTTCCGATATGAAATTAAAAGCTTTGTACAATCATCTGAAAGGGATTTTTATTTCTGGTGGAAGTAATGATACCATTAGAGTGAGAGTTGTGGCTTTCGGGTACAAATATGGAGCACCGTCGGATGCGGATTTGATGTTTGACGTAAGGTGTCTGCCAAATCCTTTTTATATAGAAAATCTAAAGCATATGACAGGAAACGACAAACAGGTGCAAGACTGGGTAATGCAGTTTCCTGAAAGTCAGCAGTTTTTTGATAAGATAAAGGACATGGCAGATTTTCTGCTTCCTTTGTATGCAAAAGACGGAAGAGGCAGCCTGAATATATCCGTTGGTTGTACCGGCGGAAAACACAGAAGTGTGACATTTGCAAAAAAACTTACAGAATATATCACGAGTCAGGGATACAGTGCTCATTGCAGCTTGCGTGATGTGGACAAGGAATAAGATCAGAAAGGCAATGTGATAGAATGTCTTTTTCATGGGATATAAAACAAAAATTATGTGAAATACAAAGTGATTGCCCTTACTGTGTAAGAAGTGAGCTTGCAGGCATAGTAGGTTTTTCAGGAGAGCTTAGTGGCAGCAAGCTGAAACTTCTTACAGAAAATACAACACTTGCAGAAAGAATAATATATGATTTGGAAGAATGTGTGGGAACAGCACCAAAAGCATCGGGTGAAAAATCAAAAAGAATACTCATAGAAGACAGTGCCGTTCTTGACAACTTGAGGGCATGTCTTTTTTTGGCTGATTGGCAGACAGAAAACGAATTTGACAGTGAAATACTCAATCTTGATTGCTGCAAGGCATCATATATACGAGGAGCTTTTTTGGGAGGCGGCTGTGTGCTTGACCCTGAAAAATCCTATCATCTTGAATTTGATACAAAGTACAAAAAAAGTGCATCAAGACTTCTAAGGCTTCTTGAGGGCATGGGATATCCGGTGAAGATGACTTTCAGGAAAGGTCATCATCTCGTATACCTGAAAGGCTATGAAGCTATTGCAGATATTTTAGGAATTATGGGGGCGGGTATGGGTGCTCTTGCCCTGTATAGTGCCCAGATAGAAAAGGAAATCAGAAACGCAGTAAACCGTCAGGTAAACTGTGAGACTGCAAATGCTACAAAAGTGGCAGTTGCAGCCGGCAAACAGATAAATGCTATAAAAACTATTGAATCAAAAATAGGCATTTCATCTCTTCATGAAAATCTTAGAGAGGTGGCAAAGCTAAGACTTGAAAATCCGGATTTAAGTCTACAGGAGCTGGGTGGGATGCTGTCTGTTCCAATTGGAAAATCCGGAGTAAATCATAGACTCAGCAAAATCATTCAAATAGCTAACGATTTGAAATAAAGGAGGAATAAGCATGGGTGAGTTTGTTCATCTTCATACACATACTGAATACAGTTTGCTTGACGGTGCGGCAAGTATACCCAAGCTTATTGCCAAAGCCAAAAATCTGGGCATGAAATCTTTGGCTATCACCGACCATGGCTCTATGTTTGGTGTAGTCGATTTTTATAAGGAAGCAAAAAAGAACGGTATACACCCTATTATTGGCTGTGAAGTGTATATTGCACCGGAATCCAGATTTTCAAAGACTCAAAGTCAGGATGGGAAATACAGTCATTTGATTTTGCTTGCAGAAAACGAAACCGGCTATAAAAACCTTATCTACCTTGTATCTAAAGGCTATACAGAGGGTTTTTATTACAAGCCGAGAATAGATTTTGAGCTTTTAAAAGAGCACAAGGACGGACTTATTGTTTTATCTGCCTGCCTTGCAGGCGAGATTCCCAAAAAGCTCATAGCAGGAGATTTTGAGGGTGCAGAAGAAATAGCCAACAAGTACAAAAGGGTTTTTGGAGAGGATAATTTCTTTATAGAAATTCAGGACCACGGCATATCTTTGCAAAAAGAAATATTGCCGTCGCTTATATCCCTTGCACGCAAGACCGGTCTTGGACTTGTGGCGACAAACGATGTTCATTATCTGTCCAAAGAAGATGCAAGGTATCAGGATGTTTTAATGTGCATCCAGACAGAAAAAACCGTCAATGATACTGACAGAATGAGGTTTGAAACAGAGGAGTTTTATCTTAAGTCTCCGGAGGAGATGTACTCATTATTTTCAAATATACCCGAAGCTTTGGAAAACACAGTTAAAATTGCAAAAAGATGCTCGGTGGATTTTGATTTTGAGACAAGACATCTTCCTGCTTTTGATGTGCCGGATTCTATGGAGCCTTATGAATACTTAAAGAAGCTTTGCATGGAAGGCCTTAAAGAAAGATACAAAGATGATGCAGGAAATCACATAAAAAGACTTGAATATGAG
>JAZUOB010000135.1:0-1506 GCA_045604425.1 Clostridia bacterium | reverse complement strand
ATATGTATACTATATATAATGTTATAAAACTGAAAGGTGGAATTTGTTTTGACAGTTCTTGCAGGCTTAGAACCGGAAAGAGTATTATACTATTTTGAAAAATTGTGTTCGGTTCCTCACGGCTCCGGAAATACAAGGTATGCAACTCAGATTTGTCGTGATTTTGCAAAAGAGTATTCTTTAGAATACAGAGAAGACGAACTTGGAAATTGTGTTATAAAAAAGAGTGCTACTTCAGGATATGAAAATGCACCTGCAGTAATACTTCAAGGTCATCTTGACATGGTGTGCGAAAAGATTCCTGATTGTCTGATTGATATGGACAACGAAGGTCTTGTACTCAAAGTAGATGGTGATGAAATCTATGCTGAGGGCACTACTTTAGGCGGTGATGACGGAATTGCTGTAGCTATGATGCTGGCAGTTTTAGAAGACACTACGCTTCAGCACCCTGCTATTGAAGCTGTATTTACAGTTGATGAAGAAATCGGAATGATAGGTGCTACGCATATTGATGTTTCTGATTTAAAAGGGAAGTACCTTATAAATCTTGATTCAGAAGACGAAGGCGTATTTACCGTTAGCTGTGCGGGCGGAGTTGTTGCTACATGTACTTTGCCTGTTGAAAGAAAAAAGTTTGACGGGGAAGTATACTTTGTTGAAATAACCGGTCTAAAAGGCGGACATTCGGGAGCTGAAATTGACAAGGGCAGGGCTAATGCTGATATACTTCTTGGCAGACTTTTGTATGAAATATCACAGAAATATGATATGCGTATTTCTTCTGTAGACGGCGGACTAAAGAACAATGCAATAGTTTCCTCGGCAACATGTGAAATAGTTTGTGTTGGAAATCCTGAAGATGTTATAAAGTATATGGAAGATGTTTTCAACGACGAGTATGCAGTTTGCGAAAATCATATTTCTGTTTCATGCAGAAAATGTTCGCACAAATATGTGCCGATGACACTCGATTCAACAAAAAAAATAATAACAGCACTTATGTGTTATCCCAATTCTATCCAATCAATGAGTTTTGAAATAGAAAATTTGGTAAAAACATCATTGAATTTGGGAATACTAAAGACAACTGAAGAAAGTGTTTCGGCTGAATTTTGTGTCAGAAGCTCTGTGTTTACCGAAAAACAAATGGTAGTAAACAGATTGATCCTTTTGACAGAAACATTGGGCGGAACATGTGTGACTGAGGGGGATTATCCGCCATGGGAATACTTAAGAGAGTCAAAGCTTCGAGAAATAATGGTAGAAGTTTTTGAGGAAATGTATAATAAAAAAGCGATAATTGAGGCTATACATGCAGGACTTGAGTGCGGAATTTTAGCAGGAAAGATACCGGGTCTTGAGTGCGTGTCTATCGGACCTGATATTAAAGATATCCATACTCCAAACGAAAGAATGAGTTTATCATCAGTAAAACGGGTGTGGGAGTATCTTATAGAAGTTCTTAAACGTATGAAATAGCAAAAAAAGGCGGCAAATTAGCCG
>JAZUOB010000134.1:0-3408 GCA_045604425.1 Clostridia bacterium | reverse complement strand
ACATGGATATGGTAAGAGGTCACGTTTTATGCTGTGCAGGTACCGGTTGTACATCATCCGGAAGCGAAGCTATTGTAAATGAGCTTGAAAGCCAGCTTAAAGCCAACGGTCTTGAAAAAGAAATAAAAGTTATAAAGACAGGATGTTTCGGTCTTTGTGCACTTGGTCCCATCATGGTTGTTTACCCTGAGGGTGCATTCTACTCAAGAGTAGAAGTAGGAGATGTAAAGGAAATAGTAGAAGAGCATCTTCTTAAAGGAAGAATAGTAAAGAGATTACTTTATCAGGAAACAGTTCAGGAAGACGATTCTATCAAATCACTCAACGAAGTTGATTTCTACAAAAAGCAATTTCGTCTTGCACTTAGAAACTGTGGTGTTATCGACCCTGAAAATATCGACGAATATATAGGCACAGACGGTTATAAAGCTCTTGGCAAGGCTCTTACAGAGATGACAAGAGAAGAAGTAATCGAAGAGATTTCAAAGTCTGGTCTTCGCGGACGTGGAGGCGGTGGCTTCCCAACAGGTATGAAATGGAAATTTACATACAACGCTCCTGGCGAAAAGAAGTATGTAGCATGTAATGCAGACGAGGGTGACCCCGGTGCATTCATGGACCGTTCTATCCTGGAAGGTGACCCACACGCAGTTATCGAAGCTATGGCAATTGCAGCTTATGCAGTAGGCGCAGATCAGGGCTTTATCTATATAAGAGCTGAATACCCAATCGCAGTACAAAGACTTGAGATTGCTATAAAGCAAGCAGAAGAGTATGGTCTTTTGGGTGATAATATATTTGGAACAGACTTCTGTTTCAGACTGGAGCTTAGACTTGGTGCAGGTGCGTTTGTTTGTGGTGAAGAGACAGCACTTATTCACTCAATCGAAGGACACCGCGGCGAGCCAAAGCCACGTCCTCCATTCCCTGCTGTTAAGGGACTTTGGGGCAAGCCCACACTTCTTAATAACGTTGAGACATATGCAAATATTGCTCAGATTATCTTAAACGGCGCTGATTGGTTCCAGACTATTGGTACAGAAAAGAGCAAGGGTACAAAGGTATTCGCTCTCGGCGGCAAGATCAACAATACAGGTCTTGTTGAAGTACCAATGGGTACAACACTTCGTGAAATCATCGAAGAAATCGGTGGCGGTATTCCAAACGGCAAGAAGTTCAAAGCTGCTCAGACAGGTGGACCTTCAGGCGGATGTATTCCGGCTAGTCTTATGGACACACCCATTGACTATGATTCACTTATGGCAATAGGCTCAATGATGGGCTCCGGCGGTCTTATAGTAATGGACGAAGACAACTGTATGGTTGATATAGCTAAGTTCTTCCTTGAATTCACAGTTGATGAATCATGTGGTAAGTGTGCACCTTGTCGTATAGGTACAAGAAGACTTCTTGAGATTCTTACAAAGATTACAGAAGGCAAAGGCACAATGGAAGATATAGACAAGCTTGAAGAGCTTTGCTACAACATCAAAGCATCTTCAGTATGTGGTCTCGGTCAGACTGCTCCAAACCCAGTTCTTTCAACTCTCCAGTATTTCAGAGATGAATATATTGCACACGTTAAGGATAAGACTTGTCCTGCAGGTGTATGTAAAGCTTTGGCTAAGTACACAATCGAAGCTGACAAGTGTAAAGGATGTAGCCTTTGTGCAAGACAGTGTCCTGTTGGTGCTATCTCCGGCAAGGTTAAAGAGCCATTTGTTATTGATCAAGACAAGTGTATCAAGTGTGGCGTATGTATGAGCTCATGTAAGTTTGGAGCTATCACAAAGAAATAAGTTGAAAGGATGAACAGAGCATAATGGATATGGTAAATTTAAAAATCAACGGTCAGGACGTTACTGTTCCTGCCGGTTATACAATACTCGAAGCTGCTCGTGAGGTTGGCATTGATATTCCTACTCTTTGTTATTTAAAGGATTCATCAGTTACAGGCTCATGCAGAATTTGCGTTGTAGAAATCAAAGGTGCAAGAGCTCTCCAGGCTGCTTGTGTATATCCTGTAGCTGAGGGTATGGAGGTTCTTACTCACTCACCAAAAGTAAAGCAGGCCAGAAAGTCTACATTGGAGCTTATACTTTCAGATCATGACAAGAAATGTCTTACATGTATAAGAAACAAAAACTGTGAGCTCCAGACTCTTTCAGAAGAGATGGGTGTTGACGGTATCAGATACGAAGGTGTTATGAACGAGCATGAGATTGACGATCTTTCACCTTCAATCGTAAGAGACAACAACAAATGTGTACTTTGCCGTCGTTGTGTAAACGTATGTAAAGAAGTACAGACTGTAGGTGCAATAGACGCTACAGAGCGTGGTTTTAAGACAACAATTGCAAGTGCATTCAATATGCCGCTTTCAGAGTCAAACTGTGTAAACTGTGGTCAGTGTATCGCAGCTTGTCCTGTTGGCGCACTCAAAGAAAAAGACAATACAGACTTGGTATTTGAAGCAATAGCTGATCCTGACAAGTATGTTATAGTGCAGACAGCTCCGGCTGTTCGTGCAGCACTTGGTGAAGAATTTGGCTATGAAATGGGCACACCTGTTACAGGCAAAATGGCTGCAGCTCTCAGAAGACTTGGTTTTGACAAGGTGTTTGACACAGACACAGGTGCAGACCTTACAATCATGGAAGAAGGAACAGAGCTTCTTCACAGAATTCAAAATGGTGGCAAGCTTCCGCTTATTACATCATGTAGTCCCGGTTGGGTAAAATTCTGTGAGCACAACTTCCCTGACTTCCTTGACAACCTTTCAAGCTGTAAGTCACCTCACCAGATGTTTGGTGCAGTGCTCAAGTCATACTATGCAGAAAAGCATGGCATTGACCCCAAGAAGATGGTAGTAGTATCTGTAATGCCTTGCGTAGCTAAGAAGTTTGAATCTTCAAGAGAAGAAATGGAAGTAAACAATCTTCGTGATGTAGATATAGTTATCTCCACAAGAGAGCTTGCAAGAATGATTAAGCAGTCAGGTATCAAGTTTACACAGCTTCCTGATGAAAAGTTTGATGCTCCATTTGAAGAAGCCACAGGTGCCGGAGTTATATTTGGTGCTACAGGCGGAGTTATGGAAGCAGCACTCAGAACAGTTGCTGAAATTCTTGAAGGCAAGACAATTGACAAGATTGATTATGAGATGGTACGTGGTACAGAAGGTATCAAGGAAGCAACTCTTAATATAGCAGGCAAGGACATCAGAATTGCTGTAGCACATGGTCTTGGCAATGCGAGAAAGCTCATGGAAGCTATCGAAAACGGAGAAGAGTTCCACTTTATCGAAGTTATGGCATGCCCTGGCGGATGCGTGAACGGCGGCGGACAGCCTCTGCAGTTATCTGATGTAAGAAACTGGGTGGACATCCGTGCAGAACGTGCAAAAGG
>JAZUOB010000133.1:0-2278 GCA_045604425.1 Clostridia bacterium | reverse complement strand
ATTTCATCAACGGTCATGTAAGGATACTTCTCAATTATGTACTTTATATTATCATCATTTTCTTCTTTTGCAAAGGTGCAAGTGGAATATACAATACTTCCACCTGTTCGAAGCATTTTAAGTGCACTGTCAAGTATCTTTTTTTGACGCACTGAACACGACCAAACATGTTCCTCACTCCAGGACTCAACGGCAGCAGGCTCTTTTTTAAACATACCCTCACCGGAACATGGGGCATCTATCATTATTTTATCAAAAAAACCTTCAAAATGAGCTTCTAATCTCTCAGGCGACTCATTAGTAACTACAACATTAGAAAATCCCATTCTTTCTATATTCTCGCTTAGAATAAGGCTCCGTTTGTGGATAATTTCGTTTGCCACAAGGATTATACTACTGTCTTGTGCGATTTGAGTTGATTTGCCACCCGGCGCAGCACACAAATCAAGAATGATATCGTTTGGCTCAGGCTTCAAAAGTTCGGCTGCACACATAGCAGACGGTTCTTGAAAATAAAACATACCAGCCAAGTGATATGGATGTGTGCCTTTTATTATATTTTTATCTATGTAGTAGCCGGTTGGACACCAAGGTACCTTTTCACATATTCCAAAAGCATTTTCAAATTTTGTTCCCATTGGGTCTTTGTGCGGATTTATCCGAGCACCAAAATGAATGGGTGTATTGTAAGAATCCAGAAAAGAGCTTATATCAAAATCATTGATTTTGCTCATTCTTTCAACAAACCTTTGCGGCAACTGCATATTACACAAGCTCCTTTACATTATAGGGGAAAACAGTCTAAAAAAGCCTTCAAGTATACGTTGTTTAAAGCTTCTCTTAGAATACATCACGGGGGTGAATTCTTTGCTGTCTTTTAAATCTTTTCTGAAAATCTCATTACATTCTACAGCTGTTGATGAGTCATATATAAATGCATTTATCTCAAAATGCAACTGAAAACTGCGTATATCAATATTAGTTGTGCCTATTGTACACATTCCCTCATCAACTACCATAGTTTTGGAGTGAATAAATCCGTTATACTTATAAACTCGAACTCCTGCCTCTAAAAGCTCACCTATATATGATTGAGTAGAATAATACACATATCTCTTATCAGGGACACCCGGTATCATAAGGCGAACATCAACCCCGGACAATGACGCAAGTTTTAAAGCATTCAGGTAACTTTGGTCAGGCACGAAGTAAGGAGTCTGTATAAAAATATGCTCCTTGGCTGAATTTATCATTTTTATAAGTGCACACTTGATTTCCTCACCATTGGTATCAGGACCACTTACCGCAATCTGTATACGTTTATTAGATTCATATTTTTCTGACAAAGGATAGTAACGTGCAATACTATGTGAAATATCTTCCTTTGTAGAAAAAGCCCAATCAAGTGAAAAAGCTTTTTGCATATATCGAACTGCAGGGCCAATTATGCGCACGTGAGTATCGCGCCAAGGCGAAAGGTCGCATTTTCCAAAGTATTCATCGCCTACATTTATTCCGCCGGTATATCCGATTTTGCCGTCTATTACGACAATTTTTCTATGATTTCTGTGATTAAGTTTTGAATATGCACCAAAGAATTTCAATGGAAAAAACGGTGTGACTTTACCGCCCGCTTTTATAAGGTCATCAAACATTTCTCTTCCTGTACGAAAGCTTCCAATATCATCATACAGAAGCCTTACAATTACACCTTCTCTGGCTTTTTGACCAAGCAGAGTAACAAGTTCATTACCTATTTCATCATTGCGAATAATGAAATATAGCAAATGAATAGAATCCTTAGCATTTCTTATGTCTTCAAAAAGATACGAAAATTTATCTTTTGCACTTGTATATATCTTTACATCATTGCCATCTGTAAGGACGCTGTTATCAGCATTTATAAGATAGGACATTATATCCGAATAGGGCAAAAATTTGTATTCTTTTAGTTTTTTCTTTTCGTCTTCAATGGACATTTTTTCGGAAAGGTCCATATTTATACGCCATTTTTCAGCATATTTTCTGGCAACCTTTCTCTTCATTCCGGTACCAAATACCAGAAAAACCACGTATCCCAAAACAGGAACAGCTGTAAAACCAAAAAGCCATGCAAGACTGACTACAGGGTCTCTTCTTTCGAAACAAACAAGAATAATCATTGTGATAAAATTCAGTATATATATAAGCACAACAATATCTGCCAATGACATAATCCTTGCCTCCTAAACCACAGTATAAACCAATCATATTATATACTTTCTAAAATTTCTTGTCA
>JAZUOB010000132.1:0-11573 GCA_045604425.1 Clostridia bacterium | reverse complement strand
GCTCCATTGGTATATCAGTCAAGAGATTGGCAGCATGGTACATTTGTTGGTGCTATCATGGCATCTGAAACAACTGCAGCAGCAGCAGGCGCTGTAGGTGTTGTTCGCCGCGATCCTATGGCTATGAAGCCTTTTGTTGGTTACAACATGGCTTCTTATTGGCAGCACTGGCTTGATATGGGCAAGAAGCTTGGCGACAAGGCTCCAAAAATCTTCCATGTCAACTGGTTCAGAAAAGACGACGAAGGCAACTTCCTCTGGCCAGGATTTGGTGATAACATGCGTGTTCTCCTTTGGATCCTTGACAGATGTGAAGGCAAGGTAGACGCTACAGAATGTGCTATCGGTTATGTTCCAAATGCAAACGATATTGATATCACTGACCTAGATATGACAAAAGATCAGCTTAAAGAGCTTCTTGAAATCGACAACAACGAATGGATTAAAGATATTGAAGATCCTGAAACTGGTATCAAGAAGTATTTCTCACAGTTTGGCGATATGCTTCCAAAAGAAATGACAGAAGAACTGGAAAAGCTTGAAAGCTTGCTAAAATAAGTTAAGTTGTATTTATATTATAAGCTATAAAAAAATCCGCAAATCATTTGCGGATTTTTTTGTGCCAAACTATAGTCATAAAACCTAATTATACTAAGTTTTGTTGGTTTTCTGTCTATCCTTTCATGCCATTTTTAAATTAAATATCCAGATTAGATACATACTTGGCGTGTTTTTCAATAAACTCACGTCTTGGCTCTACTTTTTCACCCATAAGCACAGTAAATGTCTCATCTGCCAATTGAGCATCAGCTACATCTACACGAAGCATAGTACGTTTTTCAGGGTCCATGGTAGTCTCCCAAAGCTCTTCAGGGTCCATTTCACCAAGACCTTTGTATCTTTGAACTTTAGCACCGGGGCCCATTTCCTCAAGGAGTCTGTCTCTTTCTTCGTCTGTGAAAGCAAAATGCTCTTCGTAGTTTTTGTTCTTGCCCTTAAACACCTTAAACAGCGGTGGCTGAGCAATATACACATGACCCTCATCAATTAAAGGTCTCATATAACGGAAGAAGAATGTGAGAAGCAATGTTCTTATATGCTGTCCGTCAACATCGGCATCCGCCATTATGACTACTTTGCCGTAGCGAAGCTTTGATGTGTCAAGCTCGTCACCTATACCAGCTCCCAACGCCTGAATAATCGGCAAAAGCTTTTCGTTTGAGTATACTTTGTCTATTCTGGATTTCTCAACATTAAGCATCTTTCCCCAAAGAGGCAAAATAGCCTGAAAACGTCTGTTTCTGCCTTGCTTTGCAGAACCGCCCGCTGAGTCTCCCTCTACGATATAAAGCTCTGCATAGTCTGTATTTTCATCAGTGCAACGGGCAAGCTTTCCAAGAAGTGAAGAATTATTTGCATTCTTGCCGTTTCTTGCACTTTCTCTTGCTCTTTTTGCAGCTTCTCTGGCTCTGGATGCCATTAAAATTTTGTCGATTACTGTTTTAGCTACTTTCGGGTTTTCCTCAAGATATGCTGCAAGCTTGTCATTAATGGCATTTTCAACCAGTGTTCTTGCCTCACTGTTGCCAAGCTTTGTCTTGGTCTGTCCTTCAAACTGCGCCTCTGTAACCTTGACACTGATTATTGCAGTAAGACCTTCTCTAGTATCTTCGCCCGTGAGATTCTGGTCTTTGTCTTTCAGGAAGTTGTACTTTCTGGCATAATCATTTATTACACGGGTCAAACCTGCTTTGAAGCCGGTCTCATGTGTACCGCCGTCCATAGTATGAATATTATTTGCAAAGCTCATGATCAGCTCATTGTAGGCTGTAGTATACTGAAGTGCTACTTCAACCTCCATATCCTGACGCTTGCCCTCAAAATAAATAATATCATCATGAAGCGGGTCCTTTGTTTTATTAAGGTACTTGACAAACTCTATAATTCCGCCTTCTGCATGAAGTACTTCCGGCTGACAGTCAGGGTTTCTTTTATCTGTGAGTATGATTTTTACTCCCTTATTTAAGAATGCCTGCTCACGCAAACGCTTAAGGAGTATATCATAATCAAATACCAACACCTCAAATATTTCAGGGTCAGGCTTAAAGGTTATCTTTGTACCTGTTTGTTTGGTGTCGCCTATTATTTTAAGAGCGCAGGTAGGCTTACCTCTTTCATAGCTTTGATAGTGAACGTGCTCACCATCGCTGACTTCTACCTCAAGCTTTTCGGAAAGAGCGTTAACAACAGAAGAACCTACACCATGCAACCCGCCTGATACCTTGTATCCGCCGCCGCCGAATTTACCGCCGGCATGGAGAATTGTAAGAACAACCTCAACAGTCGGAATACCCTGCTGTGGATGAATACCTACAGGTATACCTCTGCCGTTGTCCTTTACGGTGATTGAGTTGTCCGCATTGATATCTACAAGGATTTCTGTACAGTATCCTGCCAATGCTTCGTCTATGGAGTTGTCCACAATCTCATAAACCAGATGATGAAGTCCCGGTGAGGATGTAGAGCCGATATACATACCCGGTCTTTTTCTCACCGCGTCCAGACCCTCAAGGACCTGAATTTGATTTTCGTCGTATTTGGTTTCGATTTTTTCCATACTCATTTTTTTATATCCTTTCAGCTAAGGCAAAGCCTTATATTATTTCGTCTATTATATTTGCTGATTTTGTTCTTTTGTTAAGCGTATATGTGGAAATTGAAGAAATATATACTTTTGTTGCTCCGCCCTCTTTTGTGATTATAAATGATTTGGGCAGGTCTTCGGAAGCATTTATAACCATACCATTTCTTTCGGCATCAATAAGGAAATTTCTCCCCCGCTTTGAAACGGTGGTATTGTCCATATCAAATATACCTACTATATCGTCGGCATTAACTGTGAAATTATTACCCAGATGCAGATACATTCAAAATCACTCCTCTTCTTTTACACAGCCGTCTTGTACTACAAAAAGTTTTGAGGCATTTTTGTTTTCAAAAAGGTCTGTGTCAGTGCAGGTGATTAGTACCTGCTTATCTGTAATCCTCTCCCACAGATACATTCTCCTTGTAATATCCAGTTCTGAAAAAATATCATCAAGCAAAAGCACCGGATACTCGCCTGTTTTTGAGAATATATAATCAGCTTCCGCTATTCTCATGGACAGTGCAGCTGTCCGCTGCTGGCCTTGAGATGCAAACTGTCTGGCATCATTTTTGTTTATTGCAAGGAGAATATCATCTCTTTGTATTCCAAAGCACATGGCACCATTTTCAATTTCACGTTTTTGGTTTGATTCCAAAAACTCAAAAATTTCTTTTGCCGACTGAAAACGAATACTCTGCTCATATTCCATCAAAAGCTCTTCAGAGGATATATCCTTCTGTATTTTGGCTGCAAACTCTGAAATATCCCTTATAAACTCACTTCGCATATTTATTATTTTCTGTGCGGGAATAGACAATCGTTCGTTCCAGACGGACAAATAATCATCCTGAGTCTTTCCCTTCTTTCTAAGCTGCCTGAGAAGTACGTTCTTTTCCTGAGCAATAGCTTTGTATTCAGCCAAAGCAGAAAAATATCCCGGGTAAGTTCTGCAAAGAGCTGCATCCATATATCTTCGCCGTGCAGACGGTGAGCCTTTTACAAGATTTAAGTCCTCCGGTGAGAATATAACCGCATGGAAATAGCTCATAAGACGGCTTAGCTTCTTGACAGGCACATTATTCATCACAATATTTTTTTTGCCGTCCTTTGAAAGACTGATTGTGGCTTCAAAGTTTCTGTCTTGTGTGTGGAAATTGATTGTTGCTTTTGCTTTTTCTTTTTTAAAGCGTATCATTTCCCTGTCAAGCTTTGTGCGGTGGCTTTTGCCGTAGCCAAAAAGATACACCGCCTCTAAAATATTGGTTTTGCCGTTGGCATTATTTCCATAGATAATATTTGTGCCCGGGGAAAAATTGATAGTTTCTGATTCATAGTTTCTGAAGTTTTCAAGTTTTAGACTTTTGATATACATAATCAGCCAACCTTTATAAGCACAGCTTCATCTTCAAACTCTACCAGAACTTCATTTCCGGGGCGTATTTTTTTGCCGCGCATAGTGCAAACATCCCCGTCCACCTTTACTATCTCATCCATTATCATCTCTTTTGCTACGCCGCCGCTTTGGGCTACATTTGCAAATTTAAGTAACTGGTCAAGCTTGATATATTCACCGGTTATTGTAATTTCAGTAATATTCACGACCTTATTCCTTTCTAGTTAGAAATACGTGTTACTTTTATAACGTCCTTTAGCTGTCCCAGCTTTCTGAGGACTAATGAAAGCTGCTCTGTATTGCTTATCTCTACTCCAACCTGAACAACCGCCATATTCCTTTTGTTTACAAAAGCATTGATTGTTTTGCAGCAAATGTGCATATCATTAAGCACTGATGACACATCAAACATTACACCGGCACGCTCCGGTGCTTCTACTTGTATAAGCGCTACATAGCTGTTGCCTACATCTTCACTCCAACATACATCAATAAATCTGTTTCTGTCCTCAAGCGAAAGTGCCTCAGGCTGCATATTGGGGCAGTCTTTTCTATGAACAGACACGCCTCTGCCCTTTGTGACAAACCCAACTATTTCGTCTCCCGGAACTGGGCCGCAGCAACCTGCAATTCGGATAAGGCAATTATCAATACCTTTCACCTCTATACCCTTGCCTGATGAAGTCCTGGGTTTTGATGTAGTGTCGGGCATCAATGGAGTTTCACGTTTTTGCTGCTCTTGAAGCTCACCTTTTAAGTCATCCCGAAGTCTAAGAAGAATTTTCTGGGGAGTAACGGCGCCATAGCCTACTCCTGCATACAAATCGTCCATAGTCTGATAACCATAGCGCTTGAGCATTCTATTTACCCATACATCTTTAAAAAGCTCTGCATGGGTATATCCCATACGTTTCAGCTCTTTTTCTATCATTTCTTTGCCATGGATAATGTTGTCTTCTCTGTTTTGCTTTTTGAACCACTGATTTATTTTGCTCTTTGCCTGACTTGTGCGTACTATTTTCAGCCAGTCAAGACTTGGACCGTGGTTGTTGTTGGCAAGTATCTCTACAATCTCGCCGTTTTTGAGGATATAGTTGTTTTGAACTATTTTGCCGTTTACCTTAGCTCCACTCATTTTGTATCCTACTTGTGAATGGATTGCAAAGGCAAAATCTATAACCGTACTTTGAGCTGGCAGGCATATAACCTTGCCGTTTGGTGTGAACACAAAAACCTCATCTGCAAAAAGGTCTATTTTCAGGGTACTTAGAAAATCGTCACTATCTACGTTGTTCATCTGTGTTTCAAGAAGCTGACGTACCCATTCAAGCTTGGAATCCATTGCCGTCTCACCGGCAATACCTTCTTTGTATTTCCAGTGGGCAGCGATACCTTCTTCTGCCACCTTGTGCATTTCCCATGTTCTTATCTGTATTTCAAATGGTGTGCCGCTTGTACCTATTACAGTGGTATGCAGAGATTGGTACATGTTTGGCTTCGGCATGGCGATATAGTCTTTTACACGCATGGGCACAGGTGTGTACATCTCATGTACCATGCCCAGAACAGCATAACAATCAGCTACAGAGTCCACGATAACACGAACTGCAAAAAGGTCGTATATTTCGTCGATAGTCTTGTTCTGAGTGTACATTTTTCTGAATATTGAATAAAAATGCTTTGCTCTGCCTTTGACCGTTCCAACTATCCCTGCGTCTTTTACTTTTTCTTTTATATCTTCGATAATGCTCTTGATGTATTCTTCTCTTTCACTCTTTTTTTGTTTAATGCTTTCCCTTATTTCGTCATAAGCTACAGGGTCAATATATTTAAGTGCCAAATCCTCAAGCTCTACTTTGATTTTTGACATACCAAGTCTGTGAGCAAGGGGAGCATATACCTCAAGAGTCTCTCTTGCTTTTTCCAGCTGCTTTTTATTGCTCATGGAATCAAGAGTTCGCATATTATGAAGTCTGTCAATAAGCTTGACTATGACAACTCTGATATCCTTTGCCATGGCAAGAAACATTTTTCTCAGGTTTTCTACCTGCTGCTCCTCCAATGTGGAGTACTGGAGTTTTGTAAGCTTTGTAACACCGTCTACAAGCTCTGCCACCTCAGTGCCGAACAAAGCTTTTATATCATCAAAGGTATAAGGTGTATCTTCTACCACATCATGAAGAAGACACGCAGTGATACCTACAACATCAACTGACATATTTGCGGCAATATATGCAATCTGTACCGGATGATTGATATATGGCTCGCCGCTTTTTCGGAGCTGATTTTTGTGGGCGTTTTTTGCAATCTTATAGGCAATATAAATCATATCCGTATTGGCATCAGGATTACTTTCCGAAACAGTGCGGATTATCTGGTCTATAATCTGGTCTGTATCCTGCTCGGCTCTTGGAAATTTTTCATAATCCAGAATACTCTTTTCCACAAAAATCACTCCTTTCTTTATAATTTTATATCGACAATTCTAAGACTCACAGAATTTTTGTTGTTATAGCTGTTGATCTCAGGGGAAAAGGCTATATGTATTTTTCTGCCCCTTTGAAGCTCTTTGATAAACGTTCCCATTCTAAATGCTATTGCATTCATCAGATATCCGTCTTTTGAAAGCTGAAGTCTTAAATGCTCGGCCTTTTCTCCAACAGGTGCAGCAGATACAACCTGTGCATCAATTATAGAAAACAAAGGAACAGGGTTTCCCTCACCAAAAGGCTCCAGATTCCAAAGCGTCTGTACATTCTCTACAGTAAGTGCTGCAGGGTGGATAATGGCATCAATATTTATGACGGGGGTTGTCATCTCTTCTGTCATGTGAGATTTGGCATACTCATTTATTTTCTTTGTAAAATCTTCTATAGCGTCTGTGTCAAGACTTATGCCTGCCGCCATTGTATGACCGCCAAATTTTATTAAGGTGTCGGACACTGCCAAAAGTGCCTTGTAAATATCAAATCCCTCTATACTCCGAAGTGAGCCATGGCTTTCTCTTTCATGGCTGGATATAATAACTATCGGCTTGTAATACTTTTCACACAGCCTTGATGCTACAATACCTATAACCCCCATGTGCCAGTCTTCTCCGTGGATAACATACACAGGATTTTTTTGCATGTCGGGGTGGTTTTTTATAAAAGCCTCTGCCGCATCAAATATCTCCTGCTCCGAAGCCTTTCTTTTTTGGTTTTGCTTTTCCAAAAAAGTGGCTTTTTCTTCAGCTTCAAACAAATCCTCTGTCAAAAGAAGCTCCAGTGCTTCTTTTGCCGAGCCCATTCTGCCTGCTGCATTTATTCTTGGTGCAATACCGAAAGAAACAGAGGTTGATGAAATTTTGCTTATTCCTGAAGCTTTTATCAGTGCATCAATGCCGACACCTCCGGTTTTTATCAGTTCATCAATACCCCTTTTTGCAATGATTCTGTTTTCATCTGTCAAAGATACCACATCTGCAATAGTGCCGATAGCGGCAAGGGTACAGTATTTTGTAAAAACTGCTTTCGTATCTTCTTTAAAGGCAAGAGCAAGTGCAAGCACCAGCTTAAATGCCACTCCCACACCTGCAAGCTCCCTGAATGGATAAAGGCTATCTTCAAGTTTTGGATTTATGACAGCCGCTGCATTTGGCAAAGCATCCGAGGGGTTGTGATGATCGGTTATAATCACTTTCATTCCCTGAGCCTTGGCAAGTTCTACCTCACCTTTTGCAGTAATGCCGCAGTCTACTGTAATCAAAAGCTTGCAGCCGGATTTTGAGATTTTATTGATTGCCTGTATATTAAGGCCATAACCCTCTGTCATTCGCTGTGGTATATAGTATGAAACATCTGCGCCCTTTGATAAAAGGTACTTGTATAACAATGCTGTAGAGGTGATGCCGTCCACATCATAATCTCCGTATATGCATATTTTTTCGCCTTTATTTAAAGCGTTTTGAATTTCGTGTACAGCCTTGTCCATGTCATTTAAAAGCATGGGATTGTGCACACAAGACAGCGGCTTTTTCAAAAAGTCTGAAATGTCTTTTGAGTCTTTGATGCCTCTATTATACAAAAGCTTTATAATCAAGGGGTCTACACCTATGCTCTGAGCTTCTTTTCGGATTATGCTTTCATCCAAGCCTATATCTGTATAAACCCAGCGTTTTTCATGCATAACCCCACCCCCAAAAGCGAAAAAAACTTATAGAAAACCTATTATAATTTATTATATCCATTATATCATTTTTTTGGCATAAATTCAAGAGTTTTGTTATATTTTTTCTTTAAAAAACGATATATTTTAATCAAATTTCATATACTTAAACAAAAGATTTTTTTGAGGTGCAGGCTATGAAAAAATTGATAGTTTTCTATTCATTATACATAATTTTTATACTGGTTATAGCGCCCTGTTTAATAGTATCATTTTGGGGCAACAAACAAATAAACACAGAAGATATGGAAATGATTTCTGTTTACATTCATACAAAAGATACGGTGGAAGAAATGAATCTTAGCCAATATCTGAAAGAGGTAGTAGCTGCTGAAATGCCTGCATCATTTTCAGAGGAGGCTTTGAAAGCTCAGGCTATCGCTGCCAGAACTTATCTGTATTCAAAAAAACAAAAAGCGCCTGACTCTCCCGAGCATAAAGGTGCAGTAGTCTGTACAGACCACACCCACTGCAAAGCATGGATGAGCCAAAGAGACAGAATGATAAGGTGGGAAGAAGGTGAAGCTAATTCAAACTGGGAAAAAATATCAAAAGCTGTAGACGAAACAAGTGGTGAAATCATTACATATAAAGGGGAGCCAATCAGTGCTGTTTTTCATTCCACATCATCGGGAATGACAGAAAATGCAGGAGATGTGTGGAGCAAAAATGTGCCATATCTTGTAAGTGTTCAAAGCAAAGGCGACCTGAAATCGCCAAAGTATTCAGGAGAGTTTTCATGCACTGTAGATGAATTCAAAGCTTTGGCAGAAAGCAATATCGACAATACCGATTGGAGTGGTGGGTTATATTCTGATATTGTACGAAGCGATGCCGGAGGAATTATATCAATCAAGGTGGGGGGAGTAGAAATTAAGGGTACAAAATTCAGGAGTATCTTTTCTTTAAAATCAACCAACGCAGAGATTAAAGAAAAAGACAATAAGGTTTTTATAACCACAAAAGGCTACGGACATGGGGTGGGGATGAGCCAGTACGGAGCCGAGTTTATGGCACAAAGCGGAAGTGGATATAAGGATATTCTAGGGTATTATTATACCGGTACTGAAATAACAAAAAAATAAGGGGACGTAAAAAAGTCCAGACAAAAAGGCGGTGTAAAAAATATATTTTTTTACACCGCCTTATTTTTTACAGTATACAGTCTAAAATATATAACAGCTCTGCTCTTGAAACAGGCATAATAGGACCGAAATATCCGTCAGGATATCCTTGCATAAATCCCATTTTTGTTGCTAAATATGTATATTTTATTACTCTTTCCTGATTTGCCGGTACTGTTCCGTGCATTACAAATAATGTTTCATACTCTCCGTCTTTGTATGTCTTGCTCATTTCTTCTTGCATTGTATAAACATCAGGAATATCTACTTGTTTTATTCCTTTTTCCATAGCAAGCTCAGCTACTGCTTCTGCCACATGCACACGTTTTGAAGCTGCATCGGGAACAAATCCTCCAAGACCTTTTTGCTGGTTTTCTCTCAATGGGTCATCCTCGCCATAGAAAATTGGATTTGGATAATCCGGAATATACTTAGCCGCTTTTTTGATATACGGATAATGCCACATTGTAGAGTCAATATCTGTGTAGTCTATGTCATTTTCTGTATCAATCTCAAATGCCAGTGTCAGAATTTTAGCAAGCTCAGCTCTTGTCACAGGGTTTTCAGGCCTGAAGGTGCCATCGGGATAACCTGATATAACTCCGCTGCCACGCCACTTAAGTATGGTTTCTTCTGCCCAATGATTCTTTATGTCATTAAAAGCCAACGGTCTTTCCTCGGCACATACCGCAGTTGAAACTGTTATAAGCATCATAATTATCAATATTTGCGTTAAATATTTCTTCATTTATTTACCCTCCTTTTCTATGGTATATATACCCTGCTTTTTGGGGTTTTAACTCTTGTTATTATTCTTGTGCTTCGGTAAGCAGCGTTCTATACTCTCTTCCGTCTTTGCCGTCTGCAAGTTCTATTTGTTGGAGTCCTCCATCCCAACCTGTTACAACTGCAAGGGGGGTATTTATTGTATTGTAAATAAGCTTTGCCATTTGCTGTCTTGTTATATACTCATCAGCTTTTAAATCCAATGACTCAATAAAACCATAGGTTCTTGCTGTGTTCATAACACCTTTATACCAGGGATTTGTTCCCTTTTCTATAAATGGTGTATAACCTGTAAGCTTTAGGCACATATTTACCGCCTGAGCCGCTGTCACATTTTCATTGGCTCTGAATGTACCGTCTTCAAAGCCGTTTATAACCTGATGGAAAGTAAGAGCATGAATTTCCTCCCATGCCCAATGGTCACTGCCTAAATCAGAAAAGATTGGTGAATAATCAAGTCCCCATGTGTCCTGATCGGGATAAAGTGCTTTTATAAGAAGTCTTGCAGCTTCTGCTCTTGTAAGCTTGCCCTCAGGTCTAAAGGTGTTGTCCTCATATCCGTTTATGTACCCAAGCTCTGCAAGTTCTGTAATTTCTTTTTCATACATAGTATCTTTGATATCATCAAAAGCGAAAGCTGTAGATGATGATATTACTATAAAGGCCAAAAGTGTTGAAATAATTTTTTTCATGTTTTTTCCTCCTGTTTTATAAACTATATTCATTATACGATGCTTAAAAAACATTGTCAATACATTACTAAATTCACCTCCAAGTTTTAGTGATTCTGTTATGCATAAACTAATCATTTTAATATCCATTTATATCTAAATGGATATATTTATTTCTATTATATCACAATAATGATAAAATGTCAATATACCCAAATAGATATTAAAGGAGTTTTATAAATTGGCTCACTATAGAAGATTAAGGGATTTGAGAGAAGATAATAATTATACACAAAAAGATATTGCAGCTGTTCTTTTTACAACACAGCCTCAATATTACCGATATGAAAAAGGTTTACGGGATTTGCCGTGCGAACACGTTATAATATTAGCTGATTTTTATAAAGTTTCTACAGACTATATTCTTGGATTGACTGATAATCCCTCACAAAAATAAAAAACAGGCAATATAAGTTGCCTGTTTTTTTGTGCTAAAAGCACCGGTTCCAAAATTAAACTTTTTTGCGTTCAATGTATGTTGTATGAAGAAGCTCATGCGCCTTATGTGATCCCGGTTCTTTAAAGAAATCGCTATAAAGAAGCTTGATATCAGGATTTTCATGACTCTTTCTGAGAGGTGAAGCAGCATCCTCTGTATAAAGAGCTTTTGCTCTTTCAGCTTTTACGTCATGGTCCATATAATCCTTAGCACTGCAGATTGGCTGACCGCCACCTGTCACACATCC
>JAZUOB010000131.1:0-2099 GCA_045604425.1 Clostridia bacterium | reverse complement strand
GACACAGAACTATCTGGCAATTCATGTATATATTATTTTCAGCAAACTTTTTCATTATTTCATATATTCTGCCCGCAAATCTGTTTGAAAGCATTTTTACACGCAATTCAGGATTTGTGGTATGAACAGATATATTTATAGGTGACACTCTAAGGTCAATCAATCTCTGTATGTCTTCGTCTTTTAGGTTTGTCAGCGTCACATAATTACCCTGCAAAAATGAAAGCCTTGTATCATCATCTTTAAAATAAACTGTATCTCTCATTCCTTTTGGCAGCTGGTCTATAAAACAAAAAATACATTTGTTTGTACAACTTGTGGCATTAGACATAAGTTCATCTTCGAACACAATACCCAGGTCTTCATAATCACATTCGATTATAATTTTTTCTGTTTGACCGTCAGGTTTTTGGATTTCAAGCTCTACCTCATACTCTGCTGTCAAAAATTTATATTCCAGAATATCATGTATATGCTTGCCGTTTACAGACAACAACACATCTCCCGGAGCAATGCCTGCCATTTCTGCCAAAGAACCCTCTTCTACTCCGGATATGACAGTGTGGATTTTATCCATAGGTTATCCCTTTCAAATCAAATGTAAAGTCAGGACATAACATGAAAATTGCATACTACATCCCAAAATAATTTTACCACAAATCCAAAAAAAGTCAACCAATATTTGAAAAACCTATATAATTTGTAACAATAGCATAAATACTCACCTATGTGCTTCTTTCATTTCTCTTGCAAGCTTGTACCAGTATCTATATCTCATCTCTGCTGCTTTTCTTTGAAAAATAATTTGATTTAATAAAATTGGCTCTGTCACGAAGTCCACAGTAGCATCCAGATTTGAAATTTCTAATTGGGTGGATTTCAGGTTTTCTATAAGCTGCATATATTCTTTTTCTATAGTATTTTTTTCTCGTATTTTATTTTTTTTCACTGAATAAATTGACATTTTATCTCTCCATTCGAGGTTTTTATTAGTATCTCTAAAGAACCTTTTTTTATTCTTTTGTAACAGATAAAAACACAGGACATATTATACAATTAAGAAAACATATATATCATAATCAAAGAATATAATTAAAATTAAAAAGGAGTATTGTCATGAATAATGATATCAATTCAAAACTAAACAGCATTTTGTCTTCTATGGATAAAAGAGATTTGCAAAGACTTGTGCAAACTACAAAAAAAAGCGGAATTTTATCAAGGCTTACACAGTCTGACAAAGAACGCATTATTAACGAGTTCAGCAAAATGGATTCGAACCAGATAAAAAACAAGCTATCTAAAATAAGTCCATCAGAACTATCAAATTTATCCACAGACCAGCTTATTAAAAAGCTTAAAAATCTTTGATAAGGAGGCATAAATATGGATAATTCAGCACTTGATACGCTAAAAAGTCTGCTGGGAGACAATGCGGATGATAAAATCAAATCTGTATTGAACACCTTATCCCAGCCGGAGAGCCCCTTGAAAGATGATAGAACTGATGAAATTATCGACGTTCAAAATCCCGATTCCAATTTGCCGACTACCTCATCTAATCTTGATATCAGTACAATAGACTCAATAGTACAGATAAAGGATATAATCGACAGTTATACCACCAGCAGTAATGACTCAAGAGCAACATTACTTATGTCATTAAAACCTTTTATGAGAACATCCCGAAAAAACTCTATTGATACAGCTATAAAGCTTTTAAACCTAAGCAAACTTTCAGGACTATTTAAATTGAGGTGATACTGTGTACAGAAAATTCTACAGTTATAATGATATGCCGGTTCTGAGGAACACTCCAGAGCAAAAGGCACCTCCACCAAAAATACATGAGCAAAAACAAGTGCCGAAACAAACCGGTTTTCTTTCAGGCATGGCAAATGACGATATTATATTATTGGTAGTATTCCTGATTTTGATTATGGATAATTGCGACGATAGGCTTCTATTATTGGCTCTTGGATTTATATTCTTTTCGGATTATTTTACATAAAAAAACACAAAGTCCTATGGACTTTGTGTTTTTTTATTAAATAAATGTCGAAGATAATATTTTATTTTTTAGCACTCATATATTGACA
>JAZUOB010000130.1:0-3602 GCA_045604425.1 Clostridia bacterium | reverse complement strand
GCTCGACGTACCATCGTACGACTTCGGGCAAGGTTTTATGCGACAAGTCGCATAAAACTTCGTTCCGTCTGTTCTGCACAATTTTTTTGCAATCCCATCCTTTCTCTGTTGCACTATCCTTGGAATCGCTTCCACCGGCCGTTAGCCGGCACCCTTGCTCTATGGAGCCCGGACTTTCCTCACGCGCATATGCGCCCGCAACCGTCTGAATTACTCACGGACATTCTAGCACAAATTATGTTTTTTGTCAATATTGATTGTTTACACAATGTTTACATACAAAAGGATTGACGTTATCAATTCAAAATGATAGAATATACATATAATAAAATGCTTATTTCCCGAAAGGAGATTTAAATATGAGAAGCTGTGCATATTGCGGACGCGATCTAGGGCCTGAGGAAAAATGCACTTGCCGCAATGCCGAAAGTGCAAGGCAGGCAAAAAATACTGAATCCTCCACATCAGGCTGGCAGGAAAACACATACAAAACAGGGTATACAAAAAAACAAAAAAAGAAGTTCCGCTTTAAAAAGCCTAATTTCAAGAAAGATGCAAATGTTGTATCAGGATTTACCAAGCGGTTTGTCAAAGACCCTATAAATACAATCTCAAGCCCGGGAGTTCTAAGCCGCTTACAGCTTTCAATAATCCTCTTAGTCACAGCTATATTTGTGGGTATGTCTTTTGTATTTGCATATACAAAAGCACTGACTCCCATTATGCAAAGTATTGCTCCTGCAATTTTTGCAGGCTATACTTTCCCTAAGCTTTTGACATCAGGTCTTCTGATATCTCTTTATATGCTTTTGGGGGAATTTCTGTTTCTTATGACTTTGTATCTTGCAAACAGATTTTTGCTTAGACAGCAAACACCGTTTTTCACATTTATAACAAGACCTGTCAGTGCATTTATACCTCTTATGGTATTCTCCCTGATTGGAGCACTGATTAGCTTTTTCACTGTATGGGGAACTTTGATGCTTATTCTCACCGGCTTAGTCATGAATATAGTGCTCACTTATGAGGCATTGAGGTCCGAATGGAGCTTTATGCCGGCAGTAAAAGTCATGTACCTTATGAGCAGCTCCTATTTTATATTTTTTGTAATAGTATTTAATTTTCTGAGAGTTTTTTAAAGGATAGCTTATGGATAAAGAATTTATTTCAGACCTGCAAAGAGACGGACTTGTAATAATTCAAAAAGAAAACGGTTTTAGGTTTGGAACTGATGCTGTGCTTCTGTCGGACTTTGCAAAGGATATACGAGCCAGTAAAATTTTGGACCTATGTACCGGAAGCGGAATTGTGCCTATACTTTTGTATGCAAAAACAAAAGCAGAGTGTATATTGGGAGTTGAGATACAGCGGGATATAGCAGACATGGCAAAGCGGTCTGTAGAGCTTAACAATATTGGTCACAAAGTATCAATATTGTGTGAGGACTTGAAAAATCTGTCACTTAGTCCTCACAGCTTTGATACTGTCACAGTCAATCCGCCTTATATGAAATCCGGGAATGCCATTTTAAATGAGTTTGACACCAAGACTATATCAAGGCATGAGGTTATGTGCAGTCTTGACGATGTGGTATCATCAGCCGCACTTATGCTGAAAGACAAAGGACATCTTGTAATGGTGCACCGCCCCTCAAGGCTGGCAGATGTTATATATTCTATGAGAAAACACCGTATCGAGCCAAAAAGACTTAGAATGGTTCACTCCACAGCCGAAAAAGAGCCGTCACTGTTTTTGATTGACGGAGCACTTGGCGGAGGAGCAGAGCTTAAAATATTGCCGCCTTTGATAATGCTTGACGAAAGCGGAAATGAAAGCTTAGAGCTTAAAAATATCTACGCAAGAAACTGATAAGAGGATAAAAATATGGACAAAACAGGAACATTATATCTTTGTGCAACACCAATCGGAAATCTCAAGGACGTGTCCGCAAGGTTTCTTGAAGTATTTGAAACCGTGGACCTGATTGCTGCAGAGGACACAAGACAAACAGTGAAGCTTTTAAATCATTTTGATATAAAAAAACCACTCACAAGCTATCATGAACACAACAAAAAAGAAAAAGGCGAATATATATGCTCACTTCTGGAAGAGGGCAAAAATGTTGCTCTTGTATCCGACGCAGGCACTCCTGCCATTTCAGACCCCGGCGAAGACCTTGTGAAGATGTGTATACAAAAAAATCTTCATGTTACATCCATTCCCGGACCTGCAGCCCTTATAAATGCCCTGATTCTTTCCGGGCTTTCTACAAAAAGATTTGCCTTTGAAGGTTTTTTGTCAGTAAACAAGCGCCACAGAACCGAGCATTTGAAATCTGTGGCACATGACACCCATACTCTTATATTTTATGAAGCACCACACAAGCTGAAGCATACTATAAATGATATGCTGAGTGTGTTTGGCGATAGAAAAATTGCACTGGCAAGAGAGCTTACAAAGCTTCATGAAGAAGTGATGCATACAACTCTTTTGGAGGCTTCTGCATACTTTGAAAAAGAGTCTCCCAGAGGCGAATATGTAATGATTATAGAGGGTGCTAAAGAAGAAGTAAAGACCGAAAACTTTTGGGACAACATGTCTGTCACGCAGCACGTGGAATATTATGTAAACCAAGGTGAAAGTGATAAGGACGCTATAAAAAAGGCAGCCACAGACAGAGGCGTGCCAAAAAGAGACGTATACGATGAATACCATAATATAAAAAGAGGCGGAAATAATGAAAAATAAGCTTGGGAAAATAATCGGCACTGCCACTGTTTTAGCTGCGGGGTATAAAATAGCAAAAAGCACAGGTCTGATAGACAAGGTAGTGTATAAAAAAGAATATGAGTCATGCAAAAAATATATAGATGCTCACTATCCTCACTCTAAGTTTACAAGTCTTGAAAAAACTGATACAGGCTTTGTATGTATTGTTACAACACCTGAAAATCAGCAAATAATACTTACCATGACTAAGGCAAATGAGGGGATATATATTTTTTCAGAACAAAAAATATAATAAAAAAATGCTTACCGCAGCATTTGCTGTGGTAAGCATTTTTTTATATATTCAAAAATTCATTCACAGTTCTTGACATATGTTCTTTATTGCATACTGAGTCAAAAATCACCGGCTTTGTTTTAAGCTCTGAAAGTGACGCTGGAATAACAAGCTCACTTTGTTGTGAAAGGTCAGACAAAAGCTGGAATTCATCCTTGCCTACTACTGCATTATGACCGTTGAGTGCAATAAGCACGCTTTGATTGAATTTGAACGGGCTTGCTGTAGATGCAATAACTGTCTTTGTATTGTCGCCTGTTTCCTTCACATACTTGTCATACACTGCTTTTGCTACTGCTGTATGAGTGTCTACTACGTATCCTGATTCATCATATGTCTTCTTTATTGTGTCAAAGGTTTCCTGGTCGTCTGCACAGCCGCCCCACATTAAAGTGGTGAGCTTTTCTTTTATATCCTGGTCTATTTCGTACTTGCCGTTTTCTACAAGTGCTGACATCCACTGTGACACTACCTTATCATTATTCCCTGTAAGGTCATATAAAAATCTTTCAAGGTTGCTTGAAATAAGAATATCCAT
>JAZUOB010000129.1:0-3044 GCA_045604425.1 Clostridia bacterium | reverse complement strand
CATAGTATCTCTTTCCGGGATAGCCTTCTGCATACTTGTTTGTAAGGGGTGAGCCCATAGCCTCCATTACACTTTCAGATACAAAGTTTTCTGAAGCAATAAGCTCAATTTTATTCTGTTGTCTTTTGCCTTCGCTCATTATAGCGTTATAAATTTCAGGATCAGTATTTTTCAAATTCTTAAGTTCAACCATTTTCTTTACTCCTTTTCTTACAGTACATCATTTTTTATAATATCATCGTAGGTTTCCCTTTTGATAATAATTTTTGATTTGCCATCTGACACAGCCACCATGGCGGGTCTTGGAATTCTGTTGTAATTACTTGCCATTGAATAGTTATATGCACCTGTTGACAAAACTGCCAACACATCACCTGCCTGCATCTTCTGGAGCTTTGCATTTTCTATAATCAAATCTCCCGACTCACAGCATTTGCCGGCTACAGTGGCAAAATCATCATATGGGTCACCGGCATGATTTGCAACTACTGCACCATGTACAGCCTGATACATTATATATCTGGGATTGTCGCACATACCGCCATCGATACTGATATATTTTCTGACATTCTTTATATCTTTTACATTGCCTACGGTGTACAGGGTAATGCCGGCATTACCTACAATTGAACGTCCCGGTTCCATTAAAATGAACGGAACTTCTATTCCCTCTTTCAAAGCACATTCTTTGACTTTCAATGAAACGCTTTTGATATACTCGTCATAGGGTATTGGGGTGTCTGCTTCTTCGTACTTTATACCAAAGCCGCCACCAAGATTAAGTTTGGAAAGCTCTACAGAAAATTTTCTTTTGACCTCTCCCATAAAATGAATCATAATCTCTGCCGCCTCTAAAAACGGGTCTATCTCAAACACCTGAGATGCAATATGACAATGAACACCGTCAAGAAGCAAATTCTTATAGCTAAGTGCTTTTTCTGTCATTTCCATAGCTTCGCCGTTTTCAAGGGCTACACCGAATTTTGAGTCAATCTGCCCTGTTCTTATAAAGTCATGAGTATGAGCATCTACTCCCGGCTTGATACGAAGCATTATCTTCTGCACCTTGCCCGCCTTTTCTGCCAAGCTATTCAAACATTCAAGCTCGTTATAATTATCCACCACAATATGTGAAACACCAAGCTCTATGGCAAGAGAAAGCTCATCAGATGTCTTGTTATTGCCATGAAAATACACCTTATCCATAGGAAAGCCCGCTTTGTAAGCAGTATACAACTCTCCCCCTGACACAACATCAACACCCAGACCCTCACTCATAACTGTTTTGTACATATACATACAGCTAAGTGCTTTGCTGGCATAAAGTATAAGACCGTTGCCTGCGTAGTATTTATCCACCGCCTCTTTATAAACGCGGCAATTGTGGCGTACTAAATCTTCGTCTATAACATACAGAGGTGTACCATATTGTTTTGCAAGTTCTACAGTATCTGATTTACCGATCACAAGGTGATTTTTGCTGTTGATTGATAAATTGTCTGATACAAACATCTCTTTAGTCCTTTCATGTAGTATTTATTAGTTTGCATTTTCTGCTGTTTTTGGCTGTGTTTGCGGCTGAACCTTTTTTCTGGTTCTTCTGGTTACTCTTGGCTGATCTTTTCCAAGAACACTGTCTTTGGTAATTACAACCTTTTTGATTGTATTATCCGAAGGCACATGGAACATAAGGTCCATAACAGTCTCCTCAACAATTGATCTGAGACCTCTGGCTCCGGTATTTCTTTCTATAGCTTTGTCTGCAATAGCACCAATAGCATCCTCCTCAAATTCAAGGGATACCTTGTCAAGCTCAAAAAGTGTTTTGTACTGTTTGGCTATTGCATTCTTAGGCTTTGTGATTATGTCCATAAGCGCTTCTTTTGTGAGTTTATCAAGTTTTGCAAACACAGGAAGTCTGCCTATAAATTCAGGGATAAGTCCGAACTTCAAAAGGTCCTGAGGTATCATATCAGACAAAAGCTCGCCTATATTCATTTCCTTTTTGCTTTCTACTTTTGCACCGAAACCAAGGCCGGATTTACCCACTCTCTCACCGATAATCTTTTCGATACCGTCAAATGCACCGCCGCAGATAAAGAGTATATTTGTAGTATTTATCTGCAAAAACTCCTGATGAGGATGCTTTCTTCCACCTTGTGGCGGTACTGACGCATCAGTACCCTCCAAAATCTTCAAAAGCGCCTGCTGTACACCCTCACCGCTTACATCACGTGTAATAGAGGGGTTTTCTGATTTTCTGGCGATTTTATCTATCTCGTCAATGTATATTATTCCTCGCTCTGCCGCTTCAATATCATAATCGGCAGCCTGAATAAGCTTTAAAAGTATGTTTTCTACATCCTCGCCTACATATCCCGCTTCTGTCAAAGACGTAGCGTCAACTATTGCACAAGGCACATCCAGTACCTTTGCCAGATTTTGTACAAGAAAAGTCTTGCCGGAGCCGGTAGGGCCAATCATAAGAATATTACTTTTTGTAAGCTCTACATCATTTTCGCCGCTTTCTTTCTGATAAGCAATTCTTTTGTAATGATTGTACACAGCTACAGAAAGTATTTTCTTTGCTTCTTCCTGACCTACTACATATTCGTCAAGATATGCTTTTATCTCCTGCGGCTTCGGAATATCTCCAAGCTCTTTGTTTGGCTTTGGCTTATACATACCGTCAATAATCTGGTTGCAAAGGTCTACACATTCATGACAGATGTATGCATCTGCGCCCGCTATTAAGTTTACCTCGGATTCTGTTCTGCCGCAAAAAGAACATACTCTAGATTTATTTTCTTCCATATTGATCTCCAATTATAAATAATGAAAAAAGTGCTATGCGCAGCTTTTACTTGCTTCGTCACGGACAAAATAAGCAAGTAGAGTGCTTTTTGAATCAGCGCCGTCATATTTTTATATTTCAAGCTGATGAAAAAGGCGCTATACGACGCTTATTTTGTTCGTGAAACAATAACCTCGTCGATTAGTCCATAGTTCTTTGCTTCCTCTGCACTCATAAAATTATCACGTTC
>JAZUOB010000128.1:0-5410 GCA_045604425.1 Clostridia bacterium | reverse complement strand
TGTTATAATTGCCACAACAAGACCTGAAACACTTCTTGGTGATACAGCAGTGGCAGTCAACCCCGAAGATGAAAGATACAAGGATATCGTAGGCAAGATGCTTGTTCTTCCTTTAGTTGGAAGAGAGATACCGGTGATCGCCGACGAGTATGTTGATAAAGAATTCGGTACAGGCTGTGTGAAAATCACACCTGCACACGACCCTAACGACTTTGAAGTTGGTATGCGCCATGGTCTTGAGCAAATCAAAGTTTTGAATGACGATGCCACAGTAAACAGCTATGGCGGTAAATACGAGGGTATGGACAGATATGAAGCCAGAAAAGCTATGATAAAAGACCTTGACGAGCTTGGACTTCTTGTCAAAGTTGAGCCTCACAGCCACAATGTAGGTGTGTGCTATCGCTGTGGTACTACAGTTGAACCTATTATCTCAAAGCAGTGGTTTGTAAAAATGAAGCCTCTTGCTGAGCCTGCTGTAGAAGCTGTCAAAAACGGTACAACTACTTTTGTGCCTGAAAAGTTTACAAAGAACTATATGAACTGGATGGAAAACGTATTTGACTGGTGTATTTCCAGACAGCTCTGGTGGGGACACAGAATTCCTGCATTCTATTGTGATGACTGCGGTGAGACTATAGTTTCCAAGGAAGATATTACAGTTTGCCCAAAATGCGGCGGCAAAGTACATCAGGACGAGGACGTACTGGACACATGGTTTTCTTCAGCTCTTTGGCCTTTCTCAACTCTCGGCTGGCCTGAAAAGACAGAAGATCTTGATTATTTCTATCCTACAAGTGTGCTTGTTACAGGCTATGATATTATATTCTTCTGGGTTGCCAGAATGATATTCTCAGGTCTTGAGCATACAGGAAAGGCACCTTTTGAGCACGTGTTTATTCACGGACTTGTTCGTGACAGTCAGGGCAGAAAGATGAGTAAGTCTTTGGGCAACGGCATTGACCCTCTTGAGATTATTGACCAGTACGGTGCAGATGCTCTCAGATTTACACTTGCTACAGGCAATGCCCCCGGAAATGATATGCGTTTTTATATGGAACGTGTAGAAGCGAGCCGTAATTTTGCAAATAAGATATGGAACGCATCAAGATTTGCACTTATGAATTTGAATATTACTGAGTGCAAGCTTCCTGACTTTGAAAATCTTGAGCTTTCTGATAAGTGGATACTTTCAAAGTACAACAAGGTTGTAAAGTCTGTTACAGATAATCTTGATAAGTTTGAACTTGGTGTTGCACTTTCAAATCTTTATAGCTTTATATGGGATGATTTCTGTGACTGGTATATCGAGCTTGTAAAGACAAGACTCTTTGACAAAGATAGTCAAAGCGGCAAGACGGCTCAGTATGTGCTCACATATGTGCTTTCAAATACAATGAAGCTTCTTCATCCGTTTATGCCGTTTATAACAGAGGAAATATGGCTTCATCTTCCTCATGAGGGTGAAAGTGTAATGATAAGCCAATGGCCGCTTTATGATGAAAGCCTTGACTTTTCAGAAGACGAAGCAAAGATGCAGCTGGTAATGGATGCTATCTCTGCTATAAGAAACAGACGTCTTGAAATGAATGTTCCTCCCTCAAAGAAAGCAAAGGTAATTATTGTTACTGACAAGGCTGAAATATTTAAAAGCGGTGCTATGTTCTTTGAAAAGCTGGCATCAGCTTCAGAAGTTCTGGTGCAAAATGATAAAACAGGGGTTTTGGATAGTGCAGTGCACATTGTTGTACCGTCTGCTGAAGTATTCTTGCCTATGGATGAGCTTGTAGACAGAGAAAAGGAACTTGAAAGACTGAATGCCGAAAAGAAACGTCTTGAAAGCGAAATCAAGCGAGTAGAGGGCAAACTTTCAAATAAAGGTTTTGTGGACAAGGCTCCTGAAGCTGTAGTTATGCAAGAACGTGAAAAAGGCGAAAAATACAAAGAGATGTTGGCAAAAGTACAAGAAACCATAAATTCTTTGTAATGATAAAAGAGGGTATTGCGTTTGCGATGCCCTCTTTAACTGAAAGAAAGGCTAATATTTATGAAAGAATATCTGAAAGGGTTAAAAGGCGGATTGCCAATATGTCTTGGCTACATATCTGTATCTTTTGCTTTTGGAATAATGGCAACTATGGGTGGATTATCCCTTTTAAATGCAGTAATAATATCCCTGACAAATCTGACCAGCGCCGGACAGTTTGCAGGGGTGGACATAATAAATTCAGGTGGCGGTCTTTTGGAGCTTAGTATTGCCACTTTTGTTATCAATATCAGGTATCTTCTCATGTCGCTGTCTTTGACTCAAAGGGTTGACTCTGGCACAAATACATTCAAAAGACTTGTAATGTCCTTTGGCATCACTGACGAAAATTTTGCCCTTTCGATGCAAAGGCAGGAAAGTATTACTTTCAGCTATTTTTTTGGGATTATGACACTTCCAATCCTCGGCTGGACACTGGGTACGTTTTTGGGTGCATATGCCGGAGGGGTACTTGCTGAAAATGTGCGTATTGCTCTTGGTATGGCAATATACGCTATGTTTGTTGCTATAATAGTTCCGCCGGCAAAAAAATCAAAGCCCATACTTTTTGTAATTCTTATATCTGTAAGTGTTAGCTGTATGATGAGCATTACTCCTGTTTTGTGCATGGTATCAGGAGGCTGGAGAGTGATTATCTCTACACTTATAGCATCGGCTGTAGGTGCGGTTTTATATCCTGAAAAGGAGGATACATTATGCAGGGAATAAAATTATATCTTGCTATGATTTTGATGGCAGGTATCACATATCTTATAAGGTGTATTCCTCTTGTATTTTTCAGAAAGAAAATTCAAAACCCGTATATAAAAGCATTTTTAAATTTTGTTCCTTTTGCGGTTTTGGGTGCTATGATTTTTCCGGATGTATTATTTTTGGGAGGAAGCATCCGGGCTGCTTTGGCAGGGGTTATTACGGCTTTTGTAATGTCCTATTTCGGAAAAGGACTTCTAAGTGTATCTTTGGTATCATGCGTTATAGTGTATATAGTTAATCTTCTTGGTTGATATGGAGTTGATATTTATGATTTCACAGATTGATTTTTTTGTTCTGGACTTTATAAGGGAGCATATTTCTTGTGGATTTTTGGATGCTGTCATGAAGTTTATCACTTCTCTGGGAGACGTCGGAGGTGTGTGGGTTTTGACAGCTATTGTGCTCTTGATGTTCAAAAAGACCAGAAAAGCAGGTCTGTGTATGGCTTTGGCTTTGATAATTACAAGCTTTGTAGGGAATATAATACTTAAAAATATATTTCAGCGTCCCCGTCCGTTTCTTATAAATGCCACACCCCTTATTATTACTGCCCCCGGAGGATTTTCTTTCCCATCAGGTCATACATGTGTGTCTTTTGCAGGAGCGGGAGCTTTTGGAATGTACTTCAAAAGAAAGGCTTGGATATTTTATACTTTAGCAGCGTTGATAGGTTTTTCAAGAATATATCTGTATGTTCATTATCCCAGTGATGTAATTGCCGGAGCACTGCTTGGAATTATTATTGCATATTTGTGTTTTAAGGTTGTTAAAAAATGATAATAAACGGTATGAAATATGCAAAATATACAATATAAATCGGTATTTATATAATAAAAGTCGCAAAAGAGAAAAATCATCAAAAAAAAATGAGGTTTCACTTGATTTTTTTTTGTCAAAGTGTTATTATACTAGTATATGAGCCGAAGAAGGCTCACTTTGCGTGCCTAAAAGGCAGACAATAATAATAGGAGGCGAAAACCGATGGCAAGAAAGAAAAAGACAATGGACGGTAACACCGCTGCCGCATATGCGTCATATGCGTTTACAGATGTTGCCGCTATTTATCCAATCACACCATCATCAAACATGGCAGAAATCACAGATAAGTGGTCAGCTGCCGGAACAAAAAACATTTTTGGCAGAACCGTTAGAGTTTCAGAGATGCAGTCTGAAGCAGGTGCTGCAGGTACAGTTCACGGTTCACTCACAGCCGGTGCTCTTACAACAACTTATACAGCATCACAGGGATTGCTCCTTATGATTCCTAATATGTATAAGATCGCAGGCGAGCTTCTTCCTTGCGTGTTCAATGTATCAGCACGTGCTCTTGCATCACACGCCCTTTCAATTTTCGGTGACCATCAGGACGTTATGGCATGCCGTCAGACAGGCTTTGCTATGCTTGCTTCATCAAACCCACAGGAAGCAATGGACCTTGGTGCAGTTGCTCACCTTACAACAATAAAAGGTAAAGTTCCTTTCCTTCACTTCTTTGACGGATTCAGAACTTCACATGAATATCAAAAAGTAGAATGTTGGGATTATGATCAGCTTGCAAAGCTTGTTGATTGGGATGCAATCAATGAGTTCAGACGCAGCTCGCTCAATCCTGAACATCCTGCACAGCGCGGTACAGCTCAGAACCCTGACATATTCTTCCAGGCTAAAGAAGCTGTAAACAAGTACTATGAAGCTATCCCTGCACTTTGTCAGGAATATATGGACAAGGTTAATGCTGAAATCGGTACAGACTATAAGCTCTTCAACTACTATGGTGCAGAAGATGCTGAACATGTAATCGTAGCAATGGGTTCAGCTTGTGACACTATCCAGGAAACAGTTGACTACCTCAACTCAAAGGGTGCAAAAGTAGGTCTTATAAAGGTACGTCTTTACAGACCATTCTCAACTGAAGCATTCGTGAATGCTATTCCAAAGACAGCAAAGAGAATCAGCGTTCTTGACAGAACAAAAGAATCAGGTTCAGTTGGCGAACCTCTTTATCTTGACGTTGTTGCAGCACTTGCAGGCACAGAGTTTGCAAACATCGATATCTTCGGCGGACGTTATGGTCTTGGTTCAAAGGACACAACTCCTGCACAGATTATCGCAGTATACAACAACGCTTCAAAGAAGCAGTTTACAATCGGTATCAAAGACGATGTTACAAATCTTTCACTTGATATCACAGAGAACCCTGACACAACACCTTCAGGTACAACAAGCTGTAAGTTCTGGGGTCTTGGTGCTGACGGTACTGTTGGTGCAAACAAGAACTCTGTAAAGATTATTGGTGACCATACAGACATGTATGTTCAGGCATACTTCGATTATGACTCAAAGAAGTCAGGCGGTCTTACAGTATCACACCTTAGATTTGGTGATTCAAAGATCACATCAACATACCTTATCAACAAAGCTGACTTTGTTGCTTGTCACAAAGCTTCATATATCAGACAGTATGATATGGTTAGTGATATCAAGCCCGGCGGTGTATTCCTACTCAACTGCGGATGGAATGCAGAAGAGCTTGAAACTCATATCCCTGGACAAGTAAAGAGATATATTGCTGAAAACAACATTCAGTTCTATACAATCGACGGTGTTAAG
>JAZUOB010000127.1:0-1902 GCA_045604425.1 Clostridia bacterium | reverse complement strand
TGCTTTCTTACAGCATTGTGTCCGGAGATATGAAGTCTAATGTTACAAGAGAAGAATTTTGCGAACTTGCAGTAAATTTATATAAAAAACTTACAAACGAGGATTTGAAAGCTCCGTCTAAATCACCATTTATAGATTGTGACAATCCTGCTGTTATTCAGGCTTATTATAATGGTATTGTCAAGGGTGTGGGAGATGACAAGTTCGACCCTGCAAGAGCTGTTACACGTCAGGAAATGGCTGTAATGCTTGTAAACACTCTTAATGTGTGTGAGGTCAATGTGGTGTTCAATACAGGGGACCACGAGAAAGCTTTGGACAAGTTTGATGATCATGCCAAGGTGAGTGAGTGGGCAAGACCTGCTGTTACAACATTGGTTAATCATTCTCTTTTGTCAGGTAATGATGACAATGAGATTATGCCTACAAACAATACCACAAGAGAACAGGCTATGAGCTGTATCAACCGAAGCTATAAAACCTTTGGTGAAAAGGGTCAGGAAAGATATATGCTTCCTATACTGTTGTCACCGACTAGTGAAGCTTCCGGAGATGTTACAGTATCATGGGGTGAGATTGATGATGCCATGGGCTACTATGTTATTGTCAAGGACTCAAAAGGAAATCTTGTGTATCAATCAGAGATTCCTGCCGGCTCATATGTTGATATTATATCCAAATCACAGCTCAAAAAAGGCCAGTATTCTATAGTAGTGGGTGCAAAAATGGCGACGGGAGATACAGTGTTCAGTTTGCCTGTAGATATCAAATATACAGAAGCTGCGACTGTACAGCCTCAGCCGGAGCAAAAAGAAAACGAGAATACAAAGCCTATAATCGACTATTCGAAAGAAGTGCTTACCGATAGTGCAAAAGCAATACTTGCAGAAGCGGATAAGTACCTTGGAATAAAATATGTGTATGGTGGCACAACACCAGCCGGATTTGACTGTTCAGGTTTCGTGAAATATGTGTATGCAAACTGTGGTATTACTCTGAAAAGAGTTTCAAGAGACCAGTATGCATCAAACGGCGTAAGCGTTCCCAAATCAGAGCTTCAACCGGGAGACTTGGTGTTCTTTGGAAGTAATGGTTATGTAAGCCACGTTGGTATATATGCAGGCGGCGGACAGATGATTCATTCACCAAGTACCGGCAAGGTTATATGCTATACAAGTATCAATTCAAACTATTATCTCAGTCATTATATAGGTGCAAAGAGAGTTCTTAAGTGATAATCTAAAATCAGTTACCTGAAAAGGTAACTGATTTTTTGTTTCAACAAATTAAGCCACGCTCGTCGGTCTCATAACCCGAATAAAGTGTGAACGAGTCTGTGCCTCGAACAAAAGAAAAAGGTCAGTTGCAAATGCAACTGACCTTTTTGGTTGCGGAGGTAGGACTTGATACCTGTGACCTTCGGGTTATCGCTTCGCGCCGCCTTGCAGTATCCAAAAATTGCTTCGCACATTTGTGCTCGCACTTTTTGACTGCTACGGAATTTGAGCATTGCCTTCATCTGCCACTGGCAGCGGCAACGCTCAAACCCCAACGACCTACGCTCGTCGGTCTCATAACCCGAATAAAGAGTGAACGAGTCTGTGCCTCGCACAAAAGAAAAAGTCAGTTGCAAATGCAACTGACTTTTTTGGTTGCGGAGGAAGGACTTGAACCAACGACCTTCGGGTTATGAGGTATCGAAGCCTGTTTTTATACTGTTTTATTACATATTTTTAAGTTTTATTTTGTAGCATTTACTTACGTTTCTTCTCTATTATATATATTTAAGATAATATTTCTTTTGTTTTTATTTGTGGGCAAAATTGTGGACAATAACTCACAGTATAGTTTTAATTGACAAATAGTATTATTTATGGTATACTGTTTGTACACTAAACATAG
>JAZUOB010000126.1:0-2193 GCA_045604425.1 Clostridia bacterium | reverse complement strand
TACCCTCAAGTCTTGTGATAGAACGAACTGAATAGTGAGGTCCTTTGTATATAACAGTACTGTCTCGTTTACCAGCTTCGTTTTGGCTTGTGGTTCCGCTAGTATCTGTATTGTCTGTAACTTTTTGTTGGAGCTGTTCGAAAGTAATACCTACACTTGCAATGCTACCACCCATTCCTGTAGCAACGGCACCGGAGCGTTCATCCGGGTACATCATATAGTATAAACCATCATTTAAATTTTTATAATAGCACCAAAAACTTTGGTAAACGTTCTGCCATGCACCCAAAAAACCGCCGGAAATTTCTGTTGTTTTAACTGCTACATAAATAGGATGATATGTGCCATCGGCAGTTTTATAAAAGAAATTGTTATTAAACTCATAACCGCCAATGCTTGGTGCACTATCAGGTTTTTTCGTTGCTGTTTCCGTACCTGCCGCGCTTCCAACTGACATATCGTTCCAGCTGGAATCTGTATAATAACCCACAGCATCACTGTTATTTGTCATTGAACCTGAAGCATCAAGAACGAAAATATAGTCAGTGGGTTTTTCTGAAAGAACCTTATAATGGGTTGAGCTTGTTGCATAGGTTTCAATGTCAACAGTATATGTACCGTCTGCTTCAACCTTAGCATTCAAGTCAGTATACACACGAGTTTTTTCAGTTTCTGAACAAGGGTCATAAATTCTCTTGTAAATATAGAAAGCACCATGCGAATAGTGTTGGTCCGCAAGAGTCTCAATCTGACCATTAAGAATGTTTCTGTTCGCAGATGTGTTTCCGGTTGTATAGTCCCAATCCAATGCATCACAATGGAAAGTACCTGCTTTTTCTGATAAACCGCTATACATAGCAATAGATGCACCATTGCGAATATAATGCTTATTAATTATATCGGTATAATTATTGTCTGATTTTTCGTTGCACCAAAGGAAATATGTTCCTCCGTTAGCAGCAATCCAGAAAGAGCCGTCGCCCTTTGTTGTCGATTGAATTGATATATTACCGCTAAGGCTCTTATCATCTTCAACCATACCTATATGGGATTTGTCAAAATATAAATTGCGGTATTTTGAGAAATACAACTCAACGTTTCTGATATTATAGCCCTGTGTTGTTTTTCTTATTTCCCAACGGAGATTTTCGGTATCATCCTTTTCCGGTCTTGTTAGATAAAGAATGTCATCTTCAATTTCATATTCTGTAATGGGGTGGCCCACTGCAGCATCGTAGCCTATGGTAGTTTTAGGCAATTTATAGCCTTTCAAACCGCCATCAGCATCAAGAGCGTAAAGAATATTTTTCTGAGTAACAGGGTCTTTTTCTTCGGACTCATAAACGATCAAATATTCTTCGTCTGCTTCTATCTGATCAATAGATGTAATTTTCTGATAATGGTCTGTCTGAACCTCTCTTGGCCTTTCCTGACCTGTAAGAGCATAGGTATCGATTTTCCAAACTACGTCTATTGGGTGTTTACAGGTCAAAGTTGCAACAACATAGTTCTGACCTTCATTTTTGTATTTATTTGTTGCACTTTCAAAGGTCATGTATAAGTTATCTTCAACGAAGCACAAACCCTCAGACATTGGCATAAACTCAAAGTTTTTACCGTCTTTAATGTTGTAAGCATTGTTAATTGTAACACTTTCGCCTGCGGAATTTTTGTATGTAAAGGGTGTGGAGCCGGGAACCGAAAGGTCAATATCAAAAACAGAAAGTGTACTGTAATCAGAAAGACCTGCAATGGTACCGGATACAAAGCTACCCAAGCCATCAGTATCACCAACACCATAAGAACGGCTTAAATAAAGACGACCTTTTTCAACAATAGCATACTGAATATTGTCTGCAACACTCTCATCAATAGCCAATGTATATGAAGGATTGCCGATACATCCGCCTTCATAATCTTCCTCAATTGTTTCTGAAATCGATGTTTCATAAATTCTGATATCAGACATTTCAAATGACCTTACTTCGCCTGCCTGAATAGCATCCTGGTCAAAACGGATAGAATAAGTACCTGTATATGTACCGTTTGTGCTCTGAGTTGTTGGCCAAGCTGAATCAGCACCGGTGGGCTTGAGTCCTGCGGTGAAGTTCATCATATAATGATATCTGCCGTCTTCAAGCTGAGTGATAGTAGTCTGGCTTGACTGCTTAACGTTAGTATGTCCACCACTGT
>JAZUOB010000125.1:0-3974 GCA_045604425.1 Clostridia bacterium | reverse complement strand
GAACTTCCGGAGTTTAGCATAATATTTGTAGTTGGTATATTATACTTTTTCAAAAAAAAGTGCGATATAGTCATCCTCGAGGTAGGTCTTGGCGGAAGGCTGGATGCTACTAATATAATCGAGGAAAATGAGGTATGTGCTATCACTTCCATTGGTTATGACCATATGCAGTATCTAGGTGATAACATTGTCGATATAACAAAAGAAAAAGCAGGAATTATAAAAGAGAATTCCAAAACAGTTGTTTATTCCGAATGCTCCGGCGAAGTTTATGATACTATAAAAGCAGCTGCAAATGCAAAAAAATCTGAACTTATAATTGCAGATAAATGTGAAATATTTGATACCGGAATGTTTTCTTGTAGTGGTAAAAGGTACAATTTATCTTTGAAAGGAACTTACCAGTACAAAAATGCATGTACATGCCTTAAAATAATTGAAGTTTTAAACAAAAAAGGTTATAAAATAACTGATAACCATATAAAACAAGGTTTATTAGATGTTTCATGGCCCGGCAGATTTGAGTGGCTATCTGATAGGCTCATTATAGACGGATGCCACAACCAAGAGGGTGCTGAAAACTTTAAAAATTCAATCAAGAATGTAAAAACTCCTATCACTTTAGTAACCGGCGTGATGAGTGATAAGGATTATCTGCCGATTGCAAATATTCTGGCAAGTATTACTGACAATATTATTACTACCACGCCTAATATTCCAAGGGCTTTGGATGCTAATGAGTATAAAAAGGCATTTGAAAAATGCGGTGTATCTCCAATGGTTATAAACAATTCGGTTGAAGCAGTAAAACAAGCCATGAAATCAGAAGGTATTTGTGCTGTGTGCGGCTCATTGTACTTGATTGGAGAAATACGAAGCGCCTTTAAAAATTTTAGATAAATTAAAGTGCCAAATGCTGATAAATTTTGTCATTAAAACTCTTGACAGTTTTTTGTGATTTTGGTATAATATTTTTGGTTTTTAACACGTTTTTTGTAACTGACGGAAAGCGGAGCACCGCATGGGAGCATTAAACGATAAATTATTGTCGACCGTCTGGGCGTTCTGTTTAATTTAGGAGCAGTATGCCCTTAATTATTTATTGTTGAAAGGAATGATATGTATGCATAAAGTAGGTATCGTCATGGGCAGTGACTCTGATTTGCCTATAGTAGAAAAGGGAATTGATGTTTTGAAAAAATTTAATGTACCTTTTGAGGTTCATGTTTATTCTGCTCATAGAACCCCCGAAGAAGCACGTAAGTTTGCTATGAATGCCAGAGCAAACGGATTTGGTGCAATTATTGCTGCAGCTGGAAAGGCAGCTCATTTAGCTGGTGCTATAGCTGCAAATACGACTTTGCCGGTAATCGGTATTCCTATAAAAGCATCTGCAATGGAGGGACTTGATGCTTTACTTTCAACAGTACAGATGCCAAACGGTATTCCTGTATCAACAGTTGCTATTGACGGCGCATACAACGCTGCATTGACAGCTGTGCAGATATTATCAGTTTCAGACAAAGAACTTGCTGACAAGCTTGATAAAGACAGAAAAGAAGCTGCAGAAAAAGTTTTAAAATCAAACGAAGAGGTTTTTAACAGATACAAATAATTTGATTTGCATATTTTGAAAGGAGTTATAAACCGCATGGGAGGTTTTTTCGGAACTGTAAGCAGGACAGATGCCATTGCTGATGTTTTTTTCGGCACAGACTATCATTCACATTTAGGGACTAAAAGAGGCGGAATGGCAGCCTTTGATAAAGAGATTGGTCTCCAAAGAGAAATTCACAATATAGAGAATTCGCCTTTTAGAACAAAATTTGATGATGTTTTTGATGAAATGAAAGGTAATTCAGCTATCGGCTCTATCAGTGATAGTGACCCACAGCCATTGCTTATTCGTTCAAATGTAGGTACGTATGCTATAAGTACAATTGGACTTATAAATAACGCCGAAGAACTTATAAAAGAACATCTTGAGCCAAATGGTTGTCATTTTGGTGCCATGACGGGCGGAAGAGTGAATTCTGTAGATTTAGTGGCTGCGCTTATCAATCAGAAGTCGTCTATTGCTGAAGGCATAAAATTTGCACAAAGTGTAATAGACGGTTCATTATCAGTTCTGATTTTGAAAAACGACGGATCTTTGATCGCTGCCAGAGACAGATTTGGCAGAATACCTGTTCTTATAGGCAAGAATAAAGACGGATACTGTGTATCATTTGAATCCTTTGCCTACTTGAAGCTTGGCTACGAAGACGAAAAAGAACTTGGACCTGGCGAGATTGTAGAGATTACTGTTGACGGTATTATCCAGTTAAATCCCCCGGGAAATGAAATGAAGATATGCTCATTTTTATGGAGCTATTACGGATATCCTACATCTAATTATGAGGGTGTAAATGTCGAAATGATGCGGTATCGCAACGGTGAAATGTTGGCAGAGACAGACCTTCAATCAGGAGAATATACAAATATTGATTATGTGGGTGGTGTTCCTGATTCAGGTACCCCTCACGCTATAGGTTATTCTAATAAGAGCAATATTCCATTTACAAGACCTTTTATTAAATATACACCTACTTGGGCAAGAAGTTTTACTCCGTCCAAGCAGACCGAACGTAATAAAATTGCTAAAATGAAACAAATTCCCGTCCACGAACTTATTAAAGATAAAAACTTGTTGTTCGTTGATGATTCTATTGTAAGAGGAACACAATTAAAAGAAACAGTAGATTTTTTATACTCAAACGGAGCAAAAGCAGTTCATATGAGATCTGCATGTCCTCCAATAATGTATGGATGCAAATATTTAAATTTCTCTCGAGCTACAGATGATATGGAGCTGATCGCAAGACAAGTTATAATGGAGCTTGAAGGCGAAGAGGGAATTAAGTATATTGGAGAATATAGCGACGCATCTACACAAAGAGGCAAGAATTTAAGAAAAGCAATTTGTGAGAAATTCAATTTTTCTTCTCTTGAATTTCAGAGTCTTGAGGGCATCGTAAAAGCTATTGGTATTGAACCTTGCAAGCTTTGCACTTATTGTTGGAGCGGTAAAGAATAACAGAAAGGAATAATATTATGAACACAAAATCTAAATCAGACAGCTATGCTGCAGCAGGAGTAGATATTACTGCAGGATACAGAGCAGTAGAACTCATGAAAGAACACATTAAAAGAACCGGAGCCGCATCAGTAATCGGCGGTTTTGGAGGTCTTTTTGAATTGGATATGACAGGTATTACAAAACCCGTGCTTGTAAGCGGTACTGACGGCGTTGGTACAAAGCTTAAAATGGCATTTTTGCTTGACAAACACGACACTGTAGGTATAGACTGTGTGGCGATGTGTGTAAACGATATTATATGCTGTGGTGCAAAACCATTGTTTTTCCTCGACTACATAGCTTGTGGAAAAAACTATCCGGAAAAAATTGCTTCTATCGTGTCAGGTATAGCTGAGGGCTGTGTTCAGTCAGGATGTTCTCTTATCGGTGGTGAAACTGCTGAAATGCCTGGATTTTATCCGGTTGACGAATATGACCTTGCAGGTTTCTCTGTAGGTGTGGTTGATAAGTCAAAAGTTCTTGACAACTCCACTATAAAAGAAGGAGATGTGATTATCGCCCTTCCTTCAAGCGGTGTTCATTCAAATGGATTCTCTTTGGTGAGAAGAGTATTTTCAATCGGTGAAAGCGACAAAATATTCGAAAAATTTGGCGACAGCACTATCGGTGAGACTTTGTTGACACCAACAAAAATATATGTAAAACCTATGCTTGCATTATTTGATGAAATAAATGTAAAGGCTGTATCACATATCACCGGCGGTGGCTTTTATGAAAATATTCCTCGCAGTATCCCGTCAGGATTCAGTGCAAAAATCGAAAAATCTGCAGTTCAGATACTTCCTGTGTTTGACCTTATACAGAAAACAGGCAATATTCCTGAACGTGATATGTT
>JAZUOB010000124.1:0-3161 GCA_045604425.1 Clostridia bacterium | reverse complement strand
GCTGTGATTTTGTTTGCACAGCATATATGTTCTTTTGGAACTATTACCACATGAACAGGTGCCTGAGGGTCGATGTCATTGAAGGCATATACCAAATCGTTTTCGTATACCTTTGTGGAGGGGATTTCACCCTTTATTATTTTACAGAATAAGCAATCATTCATGGCACTTCTCCTTGTCTTTATTAAAGGTTTTTAAATCTTGTCAATACTTGGCCAATAGCTTCGTCCACAGTCTTGAGGCAGATTTCATCGGCGTATCTTTCTTTGTATTCAACAATACCTTCACCGATTTTCTTGCCTACTACTATTCTTACGGGAATACCTATAAGGTCGCTGTCTTTAAACTTTACACCCGGTCTTTCGTTTCTGTCGTCAAGAAGTGCTTCGATGCCGCTATCAAGAAGCTTTGTGTATATTTCTTCTGCAGCTTTTGCCTGCTCTTCATCTTTTGAATTTACAGGAACTACGCTTACCTGATATGGTGCGATTGAATCGGGCCAGATTATGCCGTTTTCGTCGTGGTTTTGCTCTATAGCAGCTGAAATACATCTTGTAACACCGATACCGTAGCAGCCCATGATAACCTGTGCCATTTTGCCGTTTTCATCAAGTGCTTTAAGTCCCAGTGCATCAGAATACTTTGTTCCCAGCTTGAAGATGTGCCCAACCTCGATGCCTTGTGCGGTCTTGATTGATTTTCCGCATTTGGGACAAGTGTCACCTGTCTCTATAAGTCTGATATCTGCTATCATAAACGGCTTGAAATCTCTGCCGATATTAACATTATTGTAGTGGTAGTCTGTTTCGTTTGCGCCTACTATGAAGTTTGTCATCATTTCAACTTCTTTGTCTGCATAAACCGGGATATCAAGTCCAATAGGTCCTGCAAAGCCTACTTCTGCATTTGTAAGCTCTCTAACAATTGCCGGCTCTGCAAGCTCCAGGTCGTCTGTAGCACCTACAAGGTTTTTCAGCTTGACTTCATTGATTTCACGGTCGCCTCGTACCATGGCAGCAATGTATTTGTCATCTGCCTTGTACAAAATTGTTTTTGCAAATACATAAGGCTCTGTGCCCATAAAAGAAGTCAACTCTTCTATTGTATGAGCATTTGGAGTGTGGACTTTGCCAAGGGGCTTTTCTTCAGCGTCGAAAGGCTTCTTTGTGGGGATACACTCTGCTTTTTCATAGTTTGCCGCATATCCGCATCCGTCACAGTACGCAATACCGTCTTCGCCAACGGGAGATTTAACCATAAATTCCTGGCTTCCGCTTCCGCCCATAGCACCTGAGTCTGCATCAACTATAGTGAAATCAAGACCCAGTCTTGTGAAAATTCTTGAGTATGCATCGTACATTGCTTTGTATGACTTGTCAAGACCTTCATTTGTAAGGTCAAAGCTGTATGCATCCTTCATCACAAATTCTCTGCCGCGCATAAGACCAAATCTTGGGCGGCCTTCATCTCTGTACTTTGTCTGAATCTGGTAGAGAGTGAGAGGATATTCTTTGTATGAACGAACTTCATTAAGAACAGTTTCAGTAAAAAGCTCTTCATGTGTAGGGCCAAGACAAAAATCTCTGCCCCAACGGTCATGGAGCTTGAACATGCTTTCGCCAAATACATCCCATCTTCCTGAAGCTTGATAGCTTTCAGCAGGGAGAAGTGCAGGCATCAAAAGCTCCTGTGCTCCTGCTCTGTCCATTTCTTCTCTTATAATATTTTCAACCTTTTTAAGTGTGCGAAGACCCAAAGGCAAGTATGAGTATATGCCTGCCGCAAGACGACGTATCATTCCGGCACGGAGCATAAGCTGATGACTTACTATTTCTGCTTCTGCAGGTACTTCACGGAGTGTGGGTACCAAAAGCTTTGACATTTTCATGATTTATTCTATCCTTTCGTTTCAGCTTAGTAACGATCGCTCTTGATAAGAGTACCAATACCTGATTTTGTAAATATTTCAAGAAGCAGGCAGTGGGGTATACGACCGTCAATAATATGTACACCGGTAACTCCGGAGTCTATGGCATCAATACAGCCAAGAACCTTTGGAATCATACCGCCGTTTATTACACCTTTGTCAATCATATCCAGAATTTCATTTTTGTGAGCTTCATATATTATGTTGTTGTTCTGGTCTTTTACTCCCTCTACATCAGTGAGGAGAATAAGCTTTTCAGCACCAACTGCCGCAGCTACTCCCGATGCAACTGTGTCTGCATTGATATTGTAGCTGTTGCCGTCTTTATCTGTGCCGATTGGAGCAACTACAGGTATGTACTGGTCGGAGGACAAAAGCTCAAGAACGTGAGGCTTAATTTTTATTATCTCACCTACATAGCCAAGGTCCATATCCTTGCCGTCTACCTGTGTATATTTTTTCTCACATTCGATAAAGCTGCCGTCAATACCGCAGATACCTACAGCGGTGCCGCCTTTTGTGTTTAAAAGGGAAACAATCTCTTTGTTTGTTTTGCCCACAAGTACCATTTGTGCGATACGCATTGTCTCTTTATCGGTTTTTCTAAGACCGTTTATAAATTCGCTTTTTACATTATGGCTGTTAAGCTCAGCTGAAATATCAGGGCCTCCGCCATGTACAACAATAGGATTAAGACCTATAAACTTAAGGAGTGTGATATCCTCCATAACAGAGTTTTTAAGCTCCTCATTTATCATGGCATTACCGCCGTATTTGATGACTACGGTTTTGCCGCTGAATTTTTGTATATATGGCAAAGCTTCTATAAGTATGCCGGCTTTTTTGATAAGTTCTTCCATGGGTTATATTCCTTTCTACAGATAGAAACCGGGGAAGGTAAGACCTGTGCCCTCTGAGAGTCCGAACATGAGGTTCATGTTCTGAATAGCTTGTCCTGCTGCACCTTTTACAATGTTGTCAATAGCTGACACAACTACTGCTCTTTGGAGTCTTTGGTCAACCACAACGCCGATATCTACAAAGTTTGAGCCTGCCACGTGCTTTGTTTCGGGAAGCTCACCCTCTTTTAGAACTCTCACAAAATATTCGTCTTTATAAAAATCAGAATAAAGTGACAGGATTTCTTCTGTTGTAGCGGGTTTTGTAAGATTTATGTATATTGTAGAAAGTATTCCTCTTTTTTGAGGGATAAGGAAGTCGGATCGTAGCCATG
>JAZUOB010000123.1:0-2016 GCA_045604425.1 Clostridia bacterium | reverse complement strand
TTTTGAAGGTGAAGTTCATTCGGTTGACGATGCAAAAATTTTTGGTGTACACAATATGTACAACATCAGTGCTGCATATGCTATATGTTCTGACGTTGGTATATCATGGGATGATTTCAAAAGTGCTGTCAGCACCTATTTGCCGCTTCCGCACAGACTCGAGCTTTTTGCCGAGATTGGCGGTGTAAAATATTTTGACGACTCTATATCTACTATTCCTGAGACTGCAATAAAAGCATTGTCCTCTGTCAAAAATGTTGGCACAATACTTATTGGCGGCATGGATAGAGGAGTCGTGCTTGACACCTTGTGTGATTATTTGCTTGCAAATCCTGTAGAAAATGTAATATTGATGCCAGATACGGGGCACATTATATTTAAAAAACTTGAAAATAAATATAAAGGTAACTTGCATTTGGTCAATGATTTGAAGCATGGTGTTGAAGTTGCAAAAAAAGTCACAAAGCCCGGTATGTGTTGCGTTTTGTCGCCTGCTGCAGCAAGCTACGGTTTTTTCAAAAACTTTGAAGAACGTGGTGACTTTTTCAAAAAATATGTTATCGAAAAAAATCAGTGAAATTTATGACAAATTTACGTTTTGTTCATATCTACTTCAAAAAAATATTGTAAGCTATTATCAACAGCAAAATATTATGTGTCGGATCGAAAGGATGATAGATTATGAGAAAATATCCATATACTGATACTACAGATTTGGTTATATATCGCGGCAAAGAAAAGAGGAAAAAAAAGCCGAAAATTTGGCTTGCGTGTCTTTCTTCTGCACTGGTAGCAAGTATTTTTACTGCCGGACTTATGGGGTCTGGTATGTATTTGTTTAATAAGAACAATCCGCAAGATAGTATTACTTGGAGTCATTCCAAAAATGATAGCAGCGCATCTGTAAAGCATACAGCGTCGCAAAACGGCAAGGAAGTTTTGGACGTTGCTGAGATATCAAAACGTGTTGGTCCCAGTGTAGTCGGGGTTATAAATAAGGCTAAAGTACAGCCACAAAGGATGTTTGACCCATTTAGTGGAAGATACTATTATTATGAGAATCAGGCAGATTCTGAACTGATTGAACAAGGCAGTGGTTCCGGAATTATTATTACAACAGGTGGATATATCGTTACAAATCAGCATGTTATAGCTGATGCCAGTGAAATCTGTGTAATTTTAAATTCAGGAGAAGAACTTCCGGCAAAACTTGTTGGTCAGGACGAGAAAACAGATATTGCCATATTAAAAGTTGATACTGACAAAGAGCTTACAGCAGCAACACTTGGAGATTCATCAGCAGTAGAAGTTGGCGACCTTGCTGTTGCTATAGGTAATCCTCTTGGTCAGGAGTTTGCAGGAAGTGTAACTTCAGGTGTTATCAGTGCTGTAAACAGGACTATGACTATTGAAAACAGAACCTATAATCTGCTTCAAACTGATGCTGCTATCAATAGTGGTAATTCCGGCGGTGCGCTCATAAATAAATACGGTGAAGTAATCGGAATAAACTCAGTAAAGCTTACACAAACAGGTGTTGAAGGTCTGGGATTTGCTATTGCAATATCCGAAGTTAAGCCGATTATAGATGACCTTATGTCATCAGGTTATGTGAAAGGCAGACCACTTGTTGGAATAACTGTAGCCGAGACACCGTATGGTTTGTTTGTTTCAGGTGTTTCAGAGGGGACAGGAGCTGAAAAGGCAGGACTAATGGAAGGTGATATGATTTCGAAAGTTGATGATAAGGTTGTAAAATCATCTTCTGAATTAAATGATATCCGTGACTCCAAGAAGCCCGGAGAAAGTTTGAAATTTACAATTATCAGAGACGGGGAGGTCAAGGAAATAGACGTAAAGCTTGTAGATAGTGCAGAATTCCAACAAAAAGAAAAATAATATTTTAGTGCCGAGCATTTTGAGTGTTCGGCATTTTATTTTTTGGTTTGGTTGGATTGTATAATTTTTTTAAAATCTTTTATGTATATTGCTTCAAAAAAATTGCTTGCCATAATA
>JAZUOB010000122.1:0-2280 GCA_045604425.1 Clostridia bacterium | reverse complement strand
TTTGCAAAGACAGGCGGTAACTATGCAGCAAGCTTGGCAGCTCAGGTAAAGGCTCATGACGACGGCTATTCACAGGTGTTGTGGCTTGACGGTGTAGAAAGAAAGTACATCGAAGAAGTAGGCGCGATGAATATTTTCTTCAAGATGAACGGCAAAATTGTTACACCAATGCTTAACGGCAGTATTCTTCCTGGTGTCACAAGAAATTCAGTTATCGAGCTTTGCAAGTCTTTGGGCTACGAAGTAGAAGAAAGAAAAGTTTCAGTTGATGAGCTTGTAGAAGCTGCAAAGACAGGCGGACTTGAAGAATGCTTCGGTACCGGCACAGCTGCGGTTATCTCACCTGTTGGCAAACTCAGATACAAGGACGATGTTTTTGAAATCAATAACAACGAAATCGGAGAAGTTAGCCAGAAGCTTTATGACACAATTACAGGTATTCAATGGGGAAAATGCGAGGATGAGTTCAATTGGACAATAACTCTTTAAAATATAAACGTATTTCTGTGTTTGTAGGTCACTATGGCAGCGGCAAGACAAATGTTGCACTGAACTATGCTATTCATATTAAAAAACAAGAGGCTGATGTATCAGTTGCCGACCTTGATATAGTTAATCCGTATTTCAGGACTCAGGACAGCAAAGTGATGCTTGAAGAGAATTCTATAAGGCTTATAGCATCTGAATTTGCCGGTTCAAATGTGGACCTTCCTGCAATTCCGCCTGATGTATACTCAATCTTTAGCGGTACAGATAAATATTCTGTATTGGATGTAGGCGGAGACGACAGAGGTGCTTTGGCACTTGGAAGATTTGTTCCATATATCAAGGACTCTAAAGACTTTGATGTGTTTTTTGTAATCAATAAATACAGACCTCTTACCAGGACTCCCCAGCTTACTATGGAAGTGCTTAGAGAAGTGGAGGAAGCGGCAGGTATAAAGATTACAGCTCTTGTAAACAATTCAAATCTTGGCGAGGCTACTTGTGTGTCGGATATAGAAGATTCAATGGAATATGCAAACGAAGTCAGCAGACTTTCAGGCCTTCCTTTGGCATTTACAACCATAAGAGAAGATTTGTGCCGTCAGGCGAATATAGAAAACTCAATGCCTATAAAACTGTATGTAAAGCAGTCTTGGCAGAGCGAATAAATAATAAATTGGCCGCAGGTTGCGGAAGATGGGAGGATATTATGGCAAAAGTAACTTTTAAAAAAGATTTGTGCAAAGGCTGTGGTCTTTGCGTAGGTGCTTGTCCCAAGCATATTATAGAACTTACAGGCGAAATAAATGCAAAAGGATATCATCCTGCAAATGTCACAGACCCGGATAAATGTATAGGTTGTGCTTTCTGCGCGACAATGTGTCCGGACTGCGTAATCACAGTAGAAAAATAATCACGGAAAGGATTGAATAAAATGTCAGAAAAGGTTTTGATGAAGGGAAATGAAGCATTGGCTGAAGCTGCTATCATGGCAGGCTGCAGGCATTACTTCGGATACCCGATTACACCTCAGACAGAGGTGGCAGCATACATGTCAAAGAGAATGCCAAAAATTGACGGTGTTTTTCTTCAGGCAGAGAGTGAAATTGCGGCTATAAACATGGTTTTGGGTGTTGCGTCTACAGGAAAAAGAGTTATGACTTCAAGCTCAAGCCCCGGTATATCATTAAAGAGTGAGGGTATTTCATATCTTGCAGGCTGCGATGTTCCCGCACTTGTTGTGAACGTACAAAGAGGTGGCCCCGGACTTGGCGGTATTCAGCCTTCACAGTCTGATTATTTCCAGGCTACAAGAAGTCCCGGTCATGGCGATTTCCATATGATAGTGCTTGCTCCTGCATCAGTACAGGAAATGGTAGACCTTACATTCAAAGGTTTTGACCTTGCAGAAAAATACAGAATGACATCAATGATTCTTTCAGACGGTACTATGGGTCAGATGATGGAGCCGGTTTCTTTGGAAATGGGAGAAATAAAAGAATATGACAAGTCTTGGGCACTTACCGGCACAAAGTGCGAAAGATCACCAAGAATTGTAAACTCATTGTTCTTGAAGCCTGAAGAATTGGAAATCAAGAACTTTGAAAGATATGAAAGATACAAAAAGATTCAGGAAACAGAAGCCATGTACGAGGAGTACAGAATGGAGGATGCTGACGTTTGTATCGTAGCATTCGGTGTTGCTTCAAGAGTTTCCAAAAATGCTATTGACAAAGCCAGAGAGCAGGGAATAAAGGTTGGTATAAGTCGGATCGTAGCCATGTCGTTCTGTGA
>JAZUOB010000121.1:0-19093 GCA_045604425.1 Clostridia bacterium | reverse complement strand
CATGGTGTAAAGCTTACAATAAATGGTCATAATATTGAACTTAACAGTGAAGAAAATAATATTTTTTATATTACATTGTATGACTTAAATCTTGGCAAGAACGAGTATAGGTTTATTCTTACTAATAACCATGGACAATCTACAGAGGTTGTAAAAACAATTACTTATATTCAGAAATAAACGTAAGTATTATATAAAAACTCATATGGTGCAACTATGCAATTAGGCACGGCCCTAGTTGTGCCTGCAAATTTCGCTTCTCAGGAACACCTTTGTCATCGGTGAATCTTCCGGTCTTTTGTGAGAGATATTGATGTTTTCGACGTTAGTATATAGGGGATTATATCCCTTATATACTAACCAGTAAATCAGAATAATTCATAGAAAAAATATGGAGGAATGATTATGTATAAAAAGATATTTGCTTTTATTGGTAGTATCAGTATTATGATTTCTTCTACAATAAATGTTGGTGCCAATTATGACACAACTACAATAAGAGAACGAAAAATATTTTTATATCCTATATTTACAAGTCTATCTGTAAAACAAGATATTCCGCAAGGAACAGAAGGAGCAGGGGCAAACAAACAATTTACACTTGCTGATGATGAAAATGCATTGTCAGTAAGTTTTAAGTTCAAATCTGAAATCGAAAAAAAAGATATTATGTTTGTTTCTGTTTATGATATAAACGAAAACAAATACATTACATCAGATAAAGGTGTTACAGTTGTGGCAGAGAAGTGCATTTTTACAGGACTTACACCGGGACATGAATATATGATAAGAACAAGTGCCTTATTCAATGAAAAAACGGTTGACGTTATTGTATCAACAATAAAAAATGAATCAACTAAGCCATCAGAAAATACAAATACTATTTTTAGTATTTCAAATTCGACAACATCTAATTTTGATGATATTGCCTCAAAATTAAAAGAATTAAAAATCATAAATGGTTACGAGGATGATTCTGTTCGACCTAACAACAAAATAACTCGAGCAGAAGTATGTGCAATTATAAATCGAACAATTCATCAAGGTAAAAGCAGTATGACATCTACAAATTTTGGTGTGCCATTTGATGACATAACACAAGATGCGTGGTATTATGATGATGTGATGAAAGCAAAAGATTTTGGATTAGTTGACGGATATGAAAACAATATATTTAAACCTCAAAATGACATAACATATAATGAATATATTAAAATTATAACTTCATTGCTACATTATTCACCCTATGCAGAAACAAATGGTAGATATCCTGATGGATATATTGCAGCAGCGGATAATGCCGGCATTTTAAAGGGTATTGTATTTGATGGGAATGACAAAATAACAAGAAAAGATGCCATGACAATATTATACAAGGCGATCAATTCACCTATTCTTCTTGTTAAGAGTTATAATATAGGAGCTACCCACGAATATGAAATATCAGACACAGCATACATTGATTTTATTGAGTAAAAAGCATATGAATAAAAATCAGCCGAGATATACCTGTTTTTAATGGTTTGTATCTCGGCTTTTTTGTGTTCCAAAATGAAATCGCTTTTTTTAACTTCATTATAACCATGTCATAGAAAGTATGTTGCATAAAAGTGGTATCAATAATGCAAACTTGCACCTGATATTCGACAAAATCATAATAAAGGAAACGGACGAAGGATTAAATCTTGACCTGAGATTAAAATCTCCGTTCATCAGAAAGGCAAAAGAGGCTTTGCTCAAGAAATAAATGATAGTAGATAACAAAGTCTTAAATATAGGAGCAAAACTTTATTCCATTAACAACAAAACACCTATAGGATTTTCCTATAAGTGTTTTGGGTGGTGGTGCACCTGAAAGGACTTGAACCTTCACGTCGGGGACACTAGATCCTAAGTCTAGCGCGTCTGCCAATTCCGCCACAGGTGCAAAAGTTTTGCTTTATTTCAGCAAATGGTATTATAACACGATTTGTGATTTTTGTCAATAAAAAATATAAAAATATTTTAACAAAAAAGTATTGACAAATAATAAATAGTATGGTATAATACAACACGTTGACCACGGAGAGATGTCTGAGTGGTTGAAAGAGCCGGTCTTGAAAACCGGTGACGTGCGAGCGTCCGTGGGTTCGAATCCCTCTCTCTCCTCCAAAAAAACACCCTATTGGGTGTTTTTTTCTGCAATAAAAGGGATTCGAACCCTGAGAGGGTTTTTGCGTGAAGAAAACGATTGATAATCGTTTTTAGCAAAAAGGTGCGCAGTCGGTACCAAAATGCTGAAAACCTGTCTGTTTTCAAATGTTACTGCTATTTTCGTATTATCTGTCCTTTCTATATTTCAAAAATTGTGCAGCTTATGCTGCACAATTTTTTATTCTTCATCTTCTTTTGTTTCAGCTTCTTTTTCTTTTACTTCTACAGTGATTTGTGTGACTCTGTGTGAGTCTGTCTCAGTGACAGTGATGCCAAGATGTGCAAATTCAAAGCTATCATTTACCTCAGGGATCTTGCCTAGCTGCTCCATAGCCCAGCCACCTGCTGATACGCTTTCACTATCTATCTCTACATCGAAAAATTCACAGAAGTCATCTAATGTAACAGTACAATCAACCTTGAAAGTATTGTCTGTTATTTCTAAAAACGGCTCTACAACTTCGTCATGCTCGTCCCAAATTTCGCCAACAAGCTCTTCTAAGATATCTTCCATGGTGATGATGCCAAGAGTGCCACCGTATTCATCAATAACTACTGCAATATGTGATTTATTGGTCTGCAGCATTTTCAAAAGGTCGTCCACCTTTTCAAACTGCTGAATATATAACGGCGGCGTCATAATTCGGCGTATGTCCTGTTTTGTAATGCCGTCCTCTGTATAAAAGTCCTTAAGATGAATTACACCTACTATATTATCAATACTGTCCTCATATACTGGAAGTCTTGAAAATCTGGTCTCGGCAAAGATCTTTGCAATCTCGGGCTTTTCTGCTGTAATCGGGACTGCTTCTATATCCACCCGGTGCGTGAGGATATCCTCAGCACTAAGCTCACCGAATTCAATAGCATTTTTTATAAGCACACCTTCGTCATCATCAATGCTTCCCTCCTGCTGTACTTCTTCCACAAGCATCAGAAGCTCTTCTTCTGACATTTTTGTGTTTTCTTCAACTTTTAGAATTTTGCTAACCAGTTTTTTCCACATAGAAAAAACAAAATTCAGCGGTGTAAACACCCATATCAGTACCCTGATAAACGGGGCTGAAAACATTGCAAATTTTTCAGGGTTGTCCTTTGCTATGCTTTTGGGAGTGATTTCTCCGAATATAAGTACCACTATGGTGATCACAGCCGTTGAAACTGTAGGTCCCACATCCCCCATTAACCCTACAAACATCACTGTACCAATAGAGGCAGTGGCAATATTCACTATATTATTGCCTATCAGGATAGTGGAAATAAGCTTGTCATAGTTTTCTGAAAGCTTTAGTGTGAGAAGCGATCTTTTGTCGCCTTTTTCGGACATAGTTTTAAGCCTTGTTTTATTCAGTGACGAAAAAGCCGTCTCTGTAGCGGAAAAATATGCTGACATAATCACCGAAACCGCTATTATTATAACATACTGTGTTATGCTCATGATTTTTTATTCTAACTCCTTAAATATGATTTATCGGTCTTTAGTTTTATACTATATTAGTACTCTTTTAAAACACACAAAGGCATACTTGCGCATCTTAAGTATCATACGCAAATATGCCTTATAGAACAAATAAATACATAATTCAGTGTTAGAATCGCCGTCTTCTGAATCCATATTTATAAAAATCCTCACTTTCAACAATTCATAAGTTTGACTCATTGTACCATACATTTTTTGCAAAGTCAATGATATTTTTGTTTTATTCACATTTCGTTCAAATTACAACCGGTTACTTTTGCCTTTTTGCCCTCCGACTTGAATGTTATATTCATATTTTTATACAGAAAACCGTATTCCCTGTCCTCGTCCTCTATATATGAAGGTCTTGGGTCCTGAGATATAAGACTAATTATTTCATCCTGCGTCTTTTTGGATATTCCCTGACGCAATTCTTCGGGAAACTCAACCTCAAGAGCATAAGACAGTTTTTCGTCAGCAAAGGAGCACCTGGCTTCGCTATGGCTGTCAGTAAAGGCAAGGTAGGGCTTGATATCGTATATTGGTGTGCCGCTAAGAATGTCAGCACCGCTTACCAAAAGCTCCGGTCCATTTTGTGTCATGTCCACTCCTAAAAGTTTTACACAAGATAATCCTATAGGATTTGGTCTGAATGGAGAGCGTGTAGCAAACACCCCCACACGTTTATTGCCTCCAAGTCGTGGCGGCCTGACCGTAGGCGACCATTTCTCACGTTTTGACTCCGAAAACTCCCATATAAGCCATAAGTGACTGTACTCCTCTATTCCCCTTACGGCATCTACATCCGCATATGGCTTTTCAAACACAATTCTTCCCCTTGTGTCTGTCAGACCGCTTTGTCTTGGGATTGCAAACTTTTCGGAAAAATCCGTATAAATATGCGCGATTGTCTTCATGTTATGCTCCCTCAGCTAACAAATTTTTTGCTCTGTAAAAGATATAGAACTTTGCAAAGCATTTTCTCAGAAAGTATTCTCCTGAAAAATACCGCCATTTTCATAAGTAGCCCCGGCACTATTATAAGCTTTCCATTAAACATCTTCTTTATAGCGTACTCTGACACCTTTGTTTTATCAGCAATTATCAGGCTTCTGCCCGGTTCATCACCTGTGCCGAACCTCACCTTGGCTACGTCCTCAAACTCTGTGCTGACAGGGCCGGGGCAAAGTACACTTATCTTTACATTTGATTTTGCTCTTCTAAGTTCTTCATAAAGCGACTGGGTAAGTGTCAGCACATATGATTTTGTGGCATAGTATCCTGAAAACAAGGGACCGGGGAAAAATGCCGCAATTGACGCAACATTCATAATATATCCACTATTCTTCTCTTTGAAAGTTTTTGCCGCAAGCTTTGTAAGAATATGTACAGCCTTTACATTTGTATCTATCATTTCCAGCTCTCTCTCAAGAGGAGAATCACAAAGCTGGCCAAAAACACCAAAGCCGGCATTATTGATAAATACATCCACATCATAAAGACGTGCCGATATTTTCTTTATATCCTCTTCTTTTGTCACATCAGCACAAAGCACTTCAACATCTGTTTTAAGTATGTTTTTAAGCTCCAAAAGCTTATCTTGGCGTCTTGCTACAGCTATTATATCATATCCCATTTGTGACAGAATTTCTGCCATTTCTCTGCCAAGACCGGAGCTTGCGCCTGTAATCATTGCTTTCATTGTATATCTCCTGTAATTTCTTTTATTTCATTATACCATACTCTCTAAAAAATTCAATATAAATTCAATAAAATAACCGAGCTATATAAACTCGGTTTCATCATAAATCTTGTAGATCTGCATCCGATAAATCATTTTCTATATTATCCCTTGCAAGATCTGTATCAATTACCGGATATACCGAAGAAATCGGCCTCTCTCTAAGCTTTGGATTGTCAAAGAAGATATCACTAAGCTCTCCGTCTTCTTCAGGCTCAGGCTCTTCGCCGCTTCCAATATTGCGCTGAACTTCAGGAACTATCGGTGCGTCTTTTGTTGATTTTGGGCGTGGGTGCTCCAGCGGTCTTGATTTTTTATCATTCATTTTAATCACCTCATAAATATTATTTGCATATTATAAATATTTATGCCGTCTGAAATACAAAAAAAGAGTGTTGCAAAAATCAACACTCTCTTTATTTTGAATTTACTCTGCTACAAATGGAAGAAGAGCAATTGTTCTAGCTCTCTTGATTGCAACTGTAAGCTGTCTCTGGTGCTTAGCACAGTTTCCGGAAATACGTCTTGGAACGATCTTTCCTTTTTCAGAGATATATCTTCTGAGCTTAGCAGTATCTTTGTAGTCCATTGTATCTACCTTATCTACACAGAACATACATACCTTTTTCTTGGCACCTCTTGCTCTCTGTGGTCTTTCAGGTGCTTTATCAGCCATTGAAACTTCCTCCTTATCATTTATTAGAAGGGCAAATCGTCATCGGTCTCATCTATAGTACCGAAACCGCCCTGGTCAAATTGCGGAATGTCGTTGAAGTCCGGTGCTGCAGGAGTCTGCATTCCGGAACCTGTTCCGCTCTCAGCTTTTGAGCCTGTAAAATATGCCTCATCTACAACAACTTCTGTTGCAGTGCGGTCTTTGCCTTCGCTATCTGTATAGCGTCTTGTCTGTATGCTGCCTACAACAGCAATCATGCTTCCCTTCTGGAACCACTTGCTGATAAATTCAGCAGTCTGGCGCCATGCAGTACAGTTGATAAAATCTGTCTGGTCTTTTTGGAAACGTCTTGTGATTGCGATTGAGAAAGATGCTACAGGCACACCGCTCTGTGTCTGGCGCATTTCAGGATCGCGGGTAAGTCTACCCATCAAAATTGCTTTGTTCATAACGGATTACCTCCCAATTATTCTTCGTCCTTGCGGATGATAATTGTTCTGAGAATGCCGTCTGTAATCTTATACTGTCTGTCCAATTCCTTCGGGAATTCAGAATCAGCCTTGAAGTTTACCAATACATAGTAGCCTTCAGTTCTGTCCTTAATCTCGTAAGCAAGTCTTCTCTTGCCCCACTCGTCTACTGATTCAACAGTACCGTTTGAAGCGATAAGATTAGTGAACTTATCCTGCAAAGCCTTGATTGACTCTTCTTCTAAAGAAGCATCAATGATAAAAATTGTTTCATAGCTGTTCATGATTTTTTCAGCCATTTTGTACACCTCCTCGTGGACTTATGTCCCGGATACTTCATCCGGGCAAGGATGCTCATTTGAGCTTATTTATTATACATCGGAGCAGCTTTTTTGTCAAGTATTGTTTTTTAATTTGCGTCATTTAGCACAAAAAAATCCCCAAAAGCATATTATTTGTTATGCTTTTGGGGATTATTTACATCTGATTATTTACCGAAATTTTTATTTCTCTGAAAAACATTATGATTATAAAAATGATAATTCCAAATTCAATGAAAGAATACACCGGTATTCCAAATGGTGTGAGAAAACACGCCAGCACCAAAGGCAGAGTCTTTGCATACAGTGCAAGTTTTATGTGAGCCCGAAAAGGCATTATAATTCTTCGCGAGGTGGCAATAATGCTTGATACTGCGCCTATAAACAAACTGTTTAGCAAATATGACACTGCCTGAATTACAATCATTACAACACACATGAATATGCCTATCCACGAAAGATATGATTTCATCTGTATAAGTGTAGCCTTAGTGATTTTAAAGGGTACACCGTCCGAAAACTCACTATAAGAAAAAGTAGCCGTGTTTCCAAGATTTTGGATTATCACTTTGTTTTGGTCAAGCAGAATACCTACAACCGAGTCGCCCAAGTCTTCTTTTGTGACTTCCTTGTTATTTGTGGCAAGAATTCTCACAGAGTCAAGGTCGATATCGTATTCCTCCTGAATATTCATCCCCTCATGTGTAATTGTGAACTCCGGTATAGTTTCCCAGAAACCTTTTATAACGGTTGTACCGGCTAAAAAAGTGGGAATGATAACAGTGCCTATACTGGCAATAAGCAGAAGAAGCGCTACATATCCTGCCACACGAGAGGGCTTTCTTTTTAAAAGTTCGCCATATTTTTTGTAATTGCCAATGGCAATCAAAAAGTCTTTTATCATTTTGTCTTCACCTTATACCAACAGAAAATATAATATTACAGCCACACCCAAAGCTATTCTGTACCAACCAAAAGCTTTGAAATCATGGTTTCTGACATAGTTCATCAAAAACTTTATTGACAGCATGGATACTATGTAAGCAACAACCATTCCAACCAGAAGAACTACAGCGTTTAAAACGCCCATAGAAAGTCCGTACTTCAGAATTTTCAAAAAACTTACTCCGAACATTACGGGGATTGCAAGGAAGAACGAAAATTCCGCAGCTGCTGCTCTTGATGTTCCAATCAGCATAGCACCCAGTATTGTAGCACCTGAACGTGATGTGCCGGGAATAATAGAAAGCACCTGAAAAGCACCGATTATAAGAGCAGTCTTATAAGACATTTGTTCTATACTTTCACATACTGTCTTTTTGCCAAGCTTCTCAACAAACAAGAATGCTATACCATACAAAATAAGCATAGCTGACACTACCTGCCAGTTTTCAAACTTCTCCATAATAGGATCAAGCAAAAGACCTATTACTGCAGCCGGAATACAAGCTACTATTACTTTCAGCCACATTTGCCATGTCTGTTTTTTCTCAAGGGATGTTTTTGACGGTGCAAAAGGGTTTAGCTTCCTCAGGTACAATGTGACTACAGCAAGGATTGCTCCAAGCTGTATTACATACAAATACAAATCCCCTGCGGTAAACCCACCGGTGTTTCCAATCAGCTCATTTACAAGTATCATATGGCCTGTAGAGCTTATGGGAAGCCACTCAGTAAAGCCTTCTACTATACCTAAAATTATACTCTTTATTATTTCAATCATGAGATGCTCCTTTTTTATTATTTACCTAAAACAGCCGCCTTTATGAGTTCAAAACATTTATCCTCACCAAGTTTTGCAGTATTCAGGCAAAGGTCATAATACTTCATTTTTCCCCATTCTTTATTTGTATAATAATCGTAGTAGGACCTTCTTTGTTTTTCTGTCTTTGTTATAAGCTCTTTTGCCTTTTGGGATGTGATGTTTTGTTTTTCACAAACTTTTTTGATTTTATAGTCCATATCTGCGTACAAAAACACGCTAATATGGTCTATATCTGCTCCTTGCAAAACATAGTCTGCACAACGGCCAACAAATACGCAAGGCTCTTTTTTTGCAGAGTCTTTTATGATATCGGATTGCAGAAGAAAAAGCTTGTCGTTTATGGGCAGGTCATAGTATACAGGGCCTCCCAGTGTACCTACTGAATAATTGCCCATAGCAATAGAATAAAGAAAGCTGCCCTTTGCACTTTCGTCGTATTTTTTAGCAGTGTCTTCATTGAAATTGCCTTTTTTTGCTGCAAGCTCTACTATTTCCTTGTCTAAAAACTTCCAGCCAAGCTCCTGGGACAGTCTTTTGCCGATGTCATATCCCCCGCTTCCGTACTGTCTGCCTATTACTATTGATTTGTGTACCATAACCGATGCCTCCTTTTTATAATGCTTTTTTGTCTTTTTCAGACATTCTCTCGTAAATTTTCTTTTCTTTGTTTACGCGCTCTACATATTTTCTTGTTTCCTTAAATGGTATGTAATCAAGATTTTTTCCGTCTTTGGAATAATCCTTATCACCAAGCCACCTGTTCACATTACCCATACCGCCATTATATGCTGCAAGGGCTACGTCTATATTGCCATTATAGTAGTCTACCAGATACCTGAAATAATAACAGCCCATTTTGATATTTTGCTGAGGGTCCATAAGGTCTATCCTGTCAGGGTCAAGTCTCATTCTTTCTGCTATCCAAAGTGCCGTCTCGTCTGTAATCTGCATAAGACCGCTGGCTTTTCCTGAATGGGCATCCTCTACAAAATTGCTCTCTGTCTTCACTATCGCCAAAACAAGATTGGGGTCCAAATCGTTTTCAATAGCGCTTGTGTATATTATATTCTCATACGCTGTAGGATACAATAGGTTTTTGAAAGTGAAAACACCTATAATCACAATCATACAAAATAGCAGAAAGCCTAATGTTCTTTTTATTTTTCTTATTTTTTTTCGTCTTCGTATTCGATTGATGTTGCTAATTGTTCCACAACCTCCTTAACCTTTGCCGACAGGTTTTCAATTTCGGCGCTGTTGTAAATTATATAATCACAGTTTTTTTCATAAAACTCATTATCTTTTTGAGAATTTATACGGATATTTGCCTCTTCTTCAGTGAGTCCGTCTCTTTTCATAATGCGCCTTATTCTCTCTTGTGGCGGGCAAATAACACCTATTATCTTACTAAGATAGGAAGATAAACCGCTTTCAAACAGCACTGCACCATCTATTCCCACAAGTCTGCTTTTTGAAAGGCCGGCTCTTTTTAAAACCTCATCTATTATATACTTATGAGTAATCTCATTAAGTCGCTGAAGCTTTAAGGGGTCCGAAAACACAACTCTTCCAAGCTTTTTGCGGATAAGCTCGCCTCTTTGGTCTATTATATCATCCCCAAATTCAGCTTTAAGCTCCATAAGGCAGGGTGTACCCTTTGCTGCAATATCTCTTGCTATTATATCGCAGTCTATAACCTCTATATCCATACTCCTTATTATATGGGAAACAGAGGTTTTCCCACTGCCGCTGCCACCTGTAATTCCAAACAATATTTTATTTTGCATCATACCAACTCTTTCCGTAGGACATATCTATAAAAAGAGGAACCAAAAGCTCTGCTGCGCTCTCCATTTCTTCTTTTACAATGGTTTGTGCCTTTGAAAGCTCTTCAGGTGGAAGCTCAACTATAATTTCGTCATGAACCTGAAGTATGAGCTTTGCCTGCATATTTTCTTCTTTCAGACGTTTGTGAACACGCACCATGGCTATTTTGATAATGTCTGCTGCTGTACCCTGGATTGGAGCATTGGCTGCTGCTCTTTCACCAAAAGAACGGATATTGTAGTTTGGTGAGCGAAGCTCCGGAATATACCTCATTCTTCCAAAAAGGGTCTTTACAAAGCCGTCATGCTTTGCATTTTCCTTGGTTGTGTCCATAAATTCTTTGATGCGAGTGTATTTATTCCAATATCCGTCTATATACTTTTTTGCTTCTTTCATGCTTATACCAAGCTCTGACGCAAGGCTGAACTCGCCCATGCCATAGACTATACCGAAATTAACGGTCTTTGCAAAGCTTCTCTCTTCGCTTGTGACCTCTTTAAGCGGTACATCAAACACCTGAGATGCTGTAACGGCATGAATATCCTCTCCTCTGTGATATGCATCTATCATTACCGGGTCTTGTGACAAATGTGCCAGAATTCGAAGCTCTATCTGGGAATAGTCAGCATCTAAAAGCAGCATTCCCTCACCTGCCACAAACATTTTTCTAAGCTCTCTTCCAAGCTCTGTGCGTGTGGGGATATTTTGAAGATTAGGCTCTGTGGAGCTGAGTCTGCCTGTGACCGTCACGGTCTGATTGAATTTTGAATGTATTCTGCCTGTGTCTTTGTTGACTACAGCTGAAAGTCCCTCACAATAAGTGCTCTTTAATTTTGTAAGCTGTCTGTAGTCGAGAATTTTTTGGATTATCTCATGCTTGCCTACAAGCTTTTCAAGGACCTCGGCTCCCGTAGCATATCCGCTTTTTGTCTTTTTCAGCGGTTTTAGTCCCAGCTTTTCAAAAAGCACCGGGCCAAGCTGTTTTGGTGAGTTGATATTAAACTCCTCACCTGCAAGTGTATAAATCTCAGCTGTCAGGCGGTCTATCTTTTCGCCAAGGGACTTGCCAAAGCTTTCAAGCTCCTTTGTATCTACCGTTATTCCGGCTTTTTCCATATCGCCAAGTACGTATATAAGGGGCATTTCTATATCAAAAAACAGCTTTTCCTGACCAAGCTCTGTAAGCCTTGAAAGCATAGCTTTATATAGCGGCACAAGACAATACGCCTGCTTTTTTATTACATCGTCGGATTCTGTCTCAAATAATGTAAGCTGCAGATTTTCATCAGGCTCTGCCGGCGGCTCTATACCCATTATATCTTTTAAGACTCCGAAAACAGTATATGTGCTTTTGGCAGGATTAAGAAGATATGCGCCAATTGCCAAGTCTGCCTTGACATTATTAAACTCTATCACATTGGAAAGTGCCACATAGTCTTCTTTCATGTCAAACATATATTTTTCTTTGGTATTATCCTCAAGCACTGCTTTTACAGCTTCAAAGGCTTCGGTGCCGGATATGGTATACACCTTCTCTCCGTCGCTGAAAGCTGCCTGTGTTATATTATTTTCTTGTCTTTTTATTACACATGAAATCTGATTTTTAAGGGATTTTATAGAGTCTGCTTCTTTTATATTCAGAAAAAAATCAGTGTCCCCAGATGCTTTTACTCCTATCTTTTTTATAAAAGAGTTCAGGCTAAGTCTTTCTAAAAGATTTATAAATTCTGTCTTTTCTGAAAGCTTTGAGGGATCGAACACACTGTCTTCTATATCAAACGACATAGGCACACTTTTGCATATTGTGGCAAGCTCCTTGCTTAGCACTGCACTGTCATGACCCTCTGTGATTTTCTTGAGCATAGCACCTTTAAGACCTGATGTGTCCAGGTTTTTATAAAGGTTTTCGATAGAGTGAAATTCACCAATCAACTTTATTGCCGTCTTCTCTCCAACACCCATTACTCCGGGGATATTGTCTGACGGGTCGCCCATTAGAGCTTTTACATCTATAAATTCTTCAGGTGTCACATTATATTTATCATAAACTTCTTTTATTCCGTAGCAAACAGTCTCACTTTGTCCCATGCGGGATACTGTGAGAATAACATTGGTATTTTCGGACACAAGCTGAAGGTCGTCCTTGTCGCCTGTGGCAATAAGGCACTTTATTCCGTCCCGGTCGCAAATAGCGGATACTGTACCTATTATATCGTCAGCTTCATAGCCGCTGACCTCAATAACAGGGATGCCCATAGCCTTTAAAATCTCTCTTGCATAAGGCATCTGCACCTTAAGGTCATCAGGCATAGGCTTTCTTCCTGCTTTATATTCATTATACATTTTATGACGGAATGTGGGGTCTTTCAGGTCAAAAGCACCGCACACATAGTCCGGTTTTTCATCGTTTATAAGCTTGAAAAGTATATTCAAAAATCCGTATATGGCATTGGTGGGGGTGCCGTCGGCAGCCGACAGAAAACGTATGCCGTAATATGCACGGTTGAGTATACTGTTTGAATCAAGTATAAGAAGTTTTTTCATGAAACTGAATTCCCTTCGGTTATATATTTTCTATCTGCCAATCAATCGGGGCTTTGCCCATGGACTTTAAAATCTCATTTGTTTTTATAAAATGACCGCAGCCAAAAAATCCTCTGCTTGCAGACAATGGACTTGGGTGCACAGTTTTAAGAATATGATGATTGGGGTTTGTGATAAGTCTTTCTTTTTCTTTTGCATTATTCCCCCAAAGAAGAAAAATTATAGGGTCTTGTCTTTCATTGAGCTTTTGGATTACAGTATCTGTAAATATCTCCCAACCTTTATTGCGATGAGAATTTGCAAGACCGTCACGGACGGTCAGGGAAGCATTCAAAAGAAGCACACCTTGTCTTGCCCATTTTTCAAGAAAGCCGTTGTTTGGAATAAAACAGCCAAGCTCGGCTTTTAGCTCCTTGTACATATTCAGAAGTGAGGGTGGTATATCCACTCCCTTTTGAACAGAAAATGCAAGGCCATGAGCCTGATTTTCCCCATGGTACGGGTCTTGTCCGAGAATAACCGCTTTTGTTCCCTGATAAGATGTAAGCTTCATGGCATTAAAAATATCATTCATATCAGGATGAATCAAATAATTTTTATATTCTGTTTTCAAAAAAGAACGCAGCATAAGGTAATATTCTTTTTGGAACTCACCTTCTAAAACCTGATCCCAGTCATTGCCTATATGTACCATGTGGCACCGCCTTTTTTATGTTTCATTTTGAACATTTTACCACAAAATGACTGGCGTGTCAAATTTTATAGGGTTTGACACCCTTGACTTTGCTTATGGCGTATGCTAAAATTTTATTTGATAAATCTTTATTTAAAGGTGATTTGATGAATGACAGAATAAATAGGCTATTAGCTCTTACAGACGAAAATGCGGGCGTACTTATAAGCTCCCCTGCCAATATATTTTACTTCAGCGGTTTTACATCCGAAGACTGCCTTTTGTACATATCAAGAACAAGGCTTGCACTCCTTACAGATTCAAGGTATACTGTACAGGCAAAGCTTGAAGCTGTGGGCTTTGAGGTAATAGACAAAGACATACTCGGGTATTTGCAAGGCATACCTGAAAATACTATACTGTTTGAAGAAGACTATCTGACGGCAGGAAAAAAACAAAATCTTGAGTCAAAACTTTCACCTAAAGAGCTGATAAGCGGGCAAAGTATTATTTCATCTTTAAGACGGATAAAAGATTCTGGAGAAATAGAAAAAATCAAGGCATCCGCCGCTTTGGCAGACGAAGCCTTTGAGCATATTTTAGGGTTTATAAAGCCGGGAATACCGGAAGTTGATATTGCCTTTGAGCTTGAATTCTTTATGAGAAAAAAAGGAGCAAAAAGCCTTGCCTTTGACACAATCTGTGCATCAGGCACCCGAAGCTCTATGCCTCATGGCGTAGCAAGCGATAAAAAGATAGCAAACGGTGATTTTGTGACTTTAGATTTTGGATGTGTTCTTGAGGGATATTGCTCCGATATGACAAGAACTGTAGTCATAGGAAATCCCGACGAAAGACAAAAAGAAATCTACAATCTGGTGAAAAAAGCCCAGCAAACAGCGCTTGATGCTCTTTGTCCCAAGCTTGCATGCAAGGATGCCGACAAAGTGGCAAGAGATATAATTGACCTTGGCGGATACGGCAAAAATTTCGGTCACAGCCTGGGTCACAGTGTAGGAATTGAAATTCATGAAGCCCCAAACCTTTCACCCAAGTCAAAGGATGTTCTCAGCGTTGGTAATGTAGTTACTGTGGAGCCGGGAATATACATAGACGGCTTTGGGGGCGTGCGTATTGAGGACCTTGTTGTAATTACACCTGACGGTATAGAAAATATGACTAAGTCACCCAAAGAACTGCTCATCATCTAAAAAGGGGCTGTTTATAAAGTTAGTCCACAATCCAAGGGGATGGAATAAAAATAGTGCAGAACGGACGAAACGCAGTATTATGCTACTTATGCAGCATAATACCTTGCCCGACTGCGTACGTTGGTACGCCGAGAGGTGCGTTGAGTTCGTATGTTCAATGACATCAAAGCGCAAAAAAATCCGCAAATTTTGCGGATTTTCTCATTATATATAAGTTTTCTTGTTATTTGGGATGCTTTTAATGGCAGTTTGACGTCATTGAACGGTCTGTGCATTTTTAAACATTCCCTTTTCTATTTGATTGACCTTGATATTATTGTAGCACTTTCTGCCCTGGTTACATAACCACTCGGTTTTATGGTGCCGTCTTCATAACCGCTTACAACACCCATGCCTACCAATGCGTTTATTGGCTGTTTTGCATACTCAGGAATCATGCCAGAGTCTTTGAACTCAGCATCGGGATAGGAGTTATTTATATCCAGTGAACGATACATAATAGTCATAGCCTCTGCTCTTGTAAGATAGTGGTCTGATGCGAATATTACACCTGTGTCAGTTTGTTTTCCGCCTATAATACCCTTTGCTGCTACAGCATTTGCATAAGGCTTTTGCCACGTAGGAATTTGTGATATATCCTCAAAATTATAGTCTGCAAAAGAGTTCACATCCAGATTTAAAAGTCTTGAAATCATCACTGCAAACTCGCCTCTGGTGATTTTTCTGTCAGGCATAAACATGAGCTTGCCGTCTTGTTCTTCACCGGTTGTGATGCCCTTGTGATAAAGCATATTGGCATCTTCTCTCGCCCAGTGCTCACTCATATCTTCAAAAACAGAATTGCTTATTATTTCTACAAGCAAAGTAAATGTCTTTGCTCCGGCTTTGATATAGATATTACCTTTTTTCACTTCATTGGTATCGGGAGCAAAAACCCCGTTTTCATCAATATATCCAATGCTTTTGTCACAGCTGTACTCATAGCATCCGTCATAAGAATTTATAAGTGTTGAATACACATACGACGCTGCATCTATATCTGTGATATTATCTTCGCCCTTTTTGAAGGTTAGTTTTGTGATTTGCTTATCTTTTGAAAAAGCCTTTATCTCATGAGGTGTGGTGTATACTCTGTAAAACAGATGACTTTGGGAGTTATCCACTTTAGCGGTAAGAAATGCCGCCCCGTCGCCTACCATTTTGACAGTATTGCCATTTAGCGAAATAGTCTCTGACGATTGCTCCACTATATACTCTGCCATAGACGAGTCAACTATATTTCCCTCTTTGTCTTTTATGCTCACCGATACGTTTTCAGTGTAGCCTGAAAGATACTGGCGCTCATCGGCGGATGAGAACTGTATATCATATTCAAAGCTTTCGCTTTGCCGCTTGTCCTCAAGAAAAATAAAGTTTGCACAGCTTCTGAGTCCTCCCTCAGAGGGCTTATTGAGAACAGACATCTCATCACTGCCGGGGAATACTCCGGCTATAGCAGTGGAACCTCCTCCGTCAAGGTTAATTGCATCTATGCAGCCAAGCTCACTCATTCTTTTTGCCAGAGTCTTTATTGCTATGCCTGTGCTGTGGTTTTGTTGTCTCCCGTCTATAACATAAAAAACAATAGTTCCGTCAGGTTTTATACCTACTGCTGTTCTTGGGGCTGTGCCCGCTTCAAAGTTTGAATTCACCTTGCCGTTTTCTATTAGTCTTCCGCCGATAGAACCAATACCGCTGTCAACCTTTGACCACCTGTCTTTGTCATACACAGATTCGCTTATAAGGCTTATTTCCTCTCCTATTTGAAGGCTTTTCATAAACTCAAGCTTCTGGGGATTGCCGTAGTCATTTGTCATCACAAGAACGTACTTTCCCTCGGGAATAAGTATATCACCGTCATAATCAAAGATTTCATCTACCTTCAAGCGAATAGTATCGCCTATAGCCAGCTTTCCCTCTACTTTTGAAAAAATTACAAACTTGCAATTTCCGCTTGTCTTTGTAGACGCGGCAAACTTATCTGTCAAAAGGTAACTTGTACTGATAGTAGGCTGGCACCATTTATTGATGCAATCAAGCATCATCTCACTGCCGTCGGCTTTTACAAATTTGCTTTGTATTTCAAGCCATGAGATAAAGCCTGTGCCGTCTTTATTAAAGCCTACTGCATTCTGACCCGACGGGTCCGATGTGACAATCTCTCCGTTTATAATAGTATGTCCCATAGGCACACCCGTTTTGAAAGAAAAATAATCACCGTTTATGCCTATCATAGGCTTTAAGCCCTTTGATTTCATATAGCTTGCTGCCTGCTGGATAGTACGTTTCCCGTAAATGCTGTCACCGTTTACAACCACAGGAACTACCATACTGTCAGGCTTATATTCCACAAAATATTCTGTCTGGGTAGTGCTGTTTGTATTATATTTATATTTATGAAACTGCGTAGTATCCGTCATTGTCGCTCTATATCCACCGGTAAGATCTCCAAGAACTCCTGCAAATGCATCAACTCCTGATATCAAAGCAAAAACAACCGACAATGCCAGTAGAGCTTTTCTCTTAAAACTCATTTCTTTCTCCTTTCATCATACCGATTTTTCTAAATCATTTTAGCATATTCACACACGGATGTAAATAGAATTCACACAAAAGTTAATATTTGACTGTCTTGACTTTGATAAATAATATGTGGTATAATGGTTTTTGATAGGATAAACTTTTTTTATAAGGAACAATAACATGAAAAGAATATTTTGTATTTTACTTTCGTTTTTTTGTATATGCTTAAGTACAGTAAATGCTGCTACTGAAGCCACAAACACAGCAGGCTATATAACAATAAAAGGGGACGGCAAAATAAAAGATTTCTCTAACGCCACAAAATCTCCATTTACTGAAGATTATATGAACGTAAGTTATCTTTCAATGCTGTCCGGTGTCACATATGTGGGAAATAATACTTTTAAAAATTGCAGTATGCTTCGGGATATAGTTATTCCCTCGACGGTACATACTATCGGAAGACAGGCTTTTGCAAACTGTGAAAGCATCACAAAGGTTGTCATTCCCTACGGCGTTGTAAATATTATGAATTATGCATTTGCAGGATGCAAAAATCTTCGTGAAGTATATATTCCTGACTCTGTAGCCATGATCGGCGAAAGTGCTTTTTACGGCTGTGAAAATCTGACTGTTTATGCAGGTAAATCTTCTTGTGCCAACAGTTTTTGCAGTACTGAAAATATCAATATATCAGTTTCGGACAAAGGTCACAACACTATTGTAGACGTACTGGATGATGTAAAAATCATAATAAACGGCGAAGTGCTTTCTTATGATTATCCTGTAATAATGAGAAACAACACCACTTTAATCCCTCTTCGCAGTATTTTTGAAGCAACAGGATGCACTGTAAAATGGGACGACTCTACAAAAACAGCTTTTGCAACAAAAGACGGTATTTCCCTTGGTCTAAAAACCCAATCGGATATTATAACTGTAAACGGCAAGGAAAACAAGCTTGCCACAGCCACAACTCTTATATGCGACAATACAATGGTACATATTCGTGCGGTGGAGTTTTTGGGAATGAGTGTTGATTGGGACGCAGGCACCAGAACAATCACTATCACATACTAATATTTTGTATTCTGCGGTAGATTTATACCGTGTATATAATACCATTAAAGGAGTGTGCTTTTTTATGAAGCTTGTAAAACAGATATCTATTTTTATTGAAAACAAATCAGGCAAAATGGCTGATGCTCTAAGTGCCATTGCTGATAAAGGCATCAACATAAATGCATTATCAATTGCAGATACTGCTGATTTTGGAATTTTAAGACTTATCGTAAATGACCCGGACAAAGCTCACAAGGCTATACAGGAGCTTGGCATGGCTGTGAAGCTTACTGACGTGGCTGCTGTTGCAATTGATTCAGGCGTTGGAGGTCTTGCGAATGTCATCACACCTCTTAAAAACACAGGTGTGGATATAGAATACATGTATGCTTTCAACGGAAAATTCCATAACGGCTCTGTAGTAATTTTGAGAGTCAATGATAACGAAAAGTTCCTCCAAGTTGCAAAGGAAAAAGGCCTTACTCTTCTTAGTGAAGAAGAAGCATATTCTACCATATAAAAAGAAGCCCCGCATTTCTGCGGGGCTTCAGATCGTGGAAAAAGTCGTTCTACCGCAAGCTAACAAGAAA
>JAZUOB010000120.1:0-2374 GCA_045604425.1 Clostridia bacterium | reverse complement strand
AGAGAGGATATGTCTTTGGCTTATACCCCTGGTGTTGCTGAGGCGTGCCTTGAAATAGAAAAAGATGTCAACAAGTCTTTTGAATTAACAAGAAGAAACAATCTTGTTGCTGTTATAACTGACGGCACTGCAGTTTTAGGCCTTGGTGATATCGGGCCTGAAGCAGGAATGCCGGTCATGGAAGGTAAATGTGCACTCTTTAAGGAGTTTGCAGATGTAGATGCTTTTCCGCTTTGTATAAAATCAAAAGATGTAGATGAAATAGTCAGAACTGTTTATTTGCTTTCAGGTAGCTTTGGCGGTATAAACCTCGAGGATATTGCAGCTCCAAGATGTTTTGAGATTGAGAGCAAACTCAAAAAAATTTGTAATATACCAGTATTTCACGATGACCAGCATGGTACGGCAATAGTCGTTGCAGCAGCACTTTTAAATGCTCTTAAAGTTGTAAAAAAAGACATATCTGACATAAAGGTTGTAATTAACGGAGCAGGTAGCGCAGGAACTGCAATTGGTCTTCACCTAATGAAAATAGGTGTCAAAAATCTTATAATGGTTGACCGTTTAGGTATAATTTGTGAAGGTATGGAAGATTTGTCTGATGCCCACAAGGAACTTTCCAAAATTACTAACAAAGAACATATAAAAGGAACATTAAAAGATGCTATGAAAGGTGCAGATGTATTCATAGGCGTTTCTGCACCAAACATAGTTACACCTGATATGATAACTATAATGGCAAAAGACCCTATAGTATTCCCAATGGCAAACCCTGTGCCTGAAATTTCTCCGGACCTTGCAAAACAGGGAGGTGCTGCAGTTGTCGGAACAGGCCGCTCTGACTATCCAAATCAGATAAATAATGTTTTGGCTTTCCCTGGTATATTCAGAGGAGCTTTGGATGTACGTGCAAGTGACATAAATGATGAAATGAAAGTTGCGGCTTCTTTAGCTATTGCAAATCTTGTGACTTTAGATGAGTTAAACTGCGAATATATACTTCCAATGGCATTTGATGAAAGAGTTGGAAAAGCTGTTGCTTGTGCTGTCGCTGAAGCTGCAAGAAAAAGCGGAGTTGCACGAATATAAAACAAATAAATAATATTGACTATACAATAAAAGTATGATAAAATGTTCTTGTTTAAAAAAAACAGAGGTGATATATTTGAATATAGATTCTATAAAAAACGGATTGGTTATAGACCATATAAAAGCCGGAAAGGCTATGGATATTTATCATTTTTTAAAGCTTGACGAGCTTAATTGTTCTGTTGCAATAATCAAAAATGCCAATAGCAAAAAAATGGGCAAGAAAGATATTATCAAAATAGACACAACACTTGATATTGATTTGGATGTGCTTGGTTATATAGATCCTAATATCTCTGTAAATATCATTCAGGACAGCAAGCTTATCAAAAAATTACATGTAGCTTTACCTGAAAAGCTGGTGGATGTAATAAAATGTGAAAACCCCAGATGTATTTCAAGTACAGAACAGGAAATTCCAAATATATTTAAGCTTACCAACAGAGAAAAGGGTATATACAGATGCATCTATTGCGATTCAAGACCAAAGCACGAATATGAATGATAAAAACTGCTGTAGCTACTAAAACTACAGCAGTTTTTTTGGTTTAAGTATTGAAAAATTCACCATTTTGTTGTATAATTATTGTGTATGTAGTTTCAGGAGGTGACGGCTCTTTTGAATAGATTTGAGAGAGAAGAAAATCTGATAGGAAAATCAAAACTCCACATTCTTAAAAACACTCATATAGCTGTATTTGGCATTGGCGGTGTGGGGTCTTTTGTTTGTGAAGCGTTAGCAAGAGCCGGAGTGGGAAGTCTTACATTGATAGATAACGATGTAGTATCTGTCACCAATATCAACAGACAACTGATTGCGTTGAGCTCAACTATAGGACAAAATAAGACCACTGTAATGAAAAACAGAATTCTTGATATAAACCCTGAGGCTATTGTACACGAGATTGTCGATTTTTATTTGCCCGAAAATGCTGATAAGTTTCCTCTTGATGATTATGATTATGTTGTTGACTGCATAGACACCGTATCAGCCAAGATGTCTTTAATTGAAAGATGCAGCGCTATGAATAAAAGAATAATCTCAAGTATGGGAACAGGTAATAAATTGAATCCCAGTATGTTTTGTATAGATGATATATATAAAACATCTGTATGTCCGCTTGCACGTGTGATTAGACGAGAATGCAAAAATCGTAAGATATCAAAACTCAAAGTTCTGTATTCAAAAGAGCAACCAAGCCAAATTAAAACCGCACTAAATACTATAAACGGCAAGCCTATACCTGCCAGTATCTCTTATGTACCCTCAACTGCAGGGCTTTTG
>JAZUOB010000119.1:0-2772 GCA_045604425.1 Clostridia bacterium | reverse complement strand
AATTTTTTTTGTAATTTTATCCAGTCCTTCTCCGGTTTTTGCAGAAAAAACAATATCTGAAATATTTTTCGCAGTGTCAACCACGCCGCAATCGCATCTGTTTGCAGCTATAATCATCTTTTTTGACTTTGCACGGGATATAATCTCCATATCCTCAGCATCCGGTTCTTCATTCGCATTTATAAGCACAATTACAAGATCAGCCGATTCTATTGACTCTATGGAACGATTAACACCTATTTTTTCTACAACATCCAATGTATCACGGATGCCTGCAGTATCAATAAGTTTGATAGGCACACCTGACAAATTGATATTTTCTTCAATAATATCACGTGTAGTACCAGCTACATCTGTAACTATAGCTTTGTCATAGCCGGCAAGCTTATTCATCAAAGTAGATTTGCCTACATTGGGTTTGCCAACAATTACAGTACGAATGCCGTCTTTTATTATTCTTCCGTCATCCGAAGATATAATAAGCTGTTGTATTTTATAAAGAACAGACTTCATACTGCTTAGAATATCATCAGTTGTAATTTCTTCAAGGTCCTCATCAGGATAATCAATAGATACCTGCATATGTGCAGCTAAATCAACCAATGAATTTCTAAGATTATTGATAGACTTAAAAAGCGCTCCACGAAGCTGCGAAACAGCATTTTGTCCTGACATAATATTCTCAGAATTTATAAGATCAATAACTGCCTCCGCTTTAGAAAGGTCTATACGACCGTTTAAAAAAGCACGTTTTGTAAATTCTCCCGGTGTAGCATGCACTGCTCCTTTTAAAATTACAGCATCCAAAACACGATTTGTAACAACAACACCGCCATGAGTACTTATTTCTACAACATCCTCTTTTGTAAAGGTTTTTGGTGCTTTCATAACAGTAACAAGCACTTCATCTATATACTCTTTGTCAATCTTTATATATCCATAATGAACGGTATGACTTTCAGCTTTCAAAAGATCACCGGTAAAAATACTGTCAGCTATACTTATAGCATCATCACCGCTTATTCTGATAACTGCTATACCTCCCACACCCGCCGGTGTTGAGATAGCAGCAATAGTCTTTTCCATAAAAAAATCCTTTCAAAATTTGCAAATGCGGCGAAAAAAATCGCCGCATAATTTATTTGTTTTTTCTGAGTTCATTCAATTCATCCATAAAGGTCTCAAGGTCGTTAAATCTTTTATAAACAGACGCAAATCTTACATATGCGACCTCATCAAGATCCCTGAGCTTTTCCATAATTTTTTCACCAATGGTATTACTTTCTACTTCTCTGACCATCATTTGATAGAGTTCGCTCTCAATATCATCAGCAATTGATTCCATCTGTGTAAGCGATACAGGTCTTTTTTCACAAGCTCGCATAAGTCCTGCCATAACCTTATTTCTCTCATAAGGCTGACGTGATAAATCACGCTTTATAACTACCAGTGCAATTGTTTCCAAAGTTTCATAAGTAGTAAATCTCTTATTGCATTTCAAACACTCACGTCTTCTTCTTATTGAACTGCTGTCATCCACAGGACGTGAATCAATAACTTTGCTTTCTGTAAAATTACAATATGGACATTTCATAGAGATACACCTCCACATTTTATCAAAATAATTATACTCTATTTTTTTCTATATTTCAATAGTTTAAAGAAAATTTAATGTCATTTTAACATTACAAACAATAAAAATACCGACTATGAGGTGTGCTCTTAAGGACGGTAGTTCTAAAAGGTAAAAACCACAACTTTCGTTTCAGGCTTACTGTTATTTGTATTTAATTGTTTTAGTGGTATTTTATTCACCTAAAATCTGCTGAAGACAATATCACTCGCAAAGCAAATACCACTCGCCGATAGGCGAATAAAATTGCCGAGTGCCCTTTTTAGAACACTCGGCATAAGTGGTATCCTTGTTTTATTCAATCACAAACTCATTATCCTTTACATCTATTGTTATGCTTTGACCTGATGATATTTCACCATCAATTATTTTTTCGCTAATCAAATCCTCTATCTGTGATTGTATAGCTCTTCTGAGTGGTCTTGCACCATACACCTGATCAAATCCCGCATCTGATATTTTTTCTATTGCTATGTCAGTAAATTCAGCTGATATATCATTTGCATTCAGTCTCTTTTTCAAATCACCAAGCATAATTGATGCGATGTTTTTGATATCATCTTTGTTAAGTCTTGAAAATACAATTATCTCATCTATACGGTTAATAAACTCCGGTCTGAAAGATTTTTTCACTTCATCAAGCACGCTTTGTTTTATTGCAAGGTTGTCTTTTCCTTCTTTTACAGATGCGTCAGAAATCGAGAAACCAAGTTTTGAACCACCTGATGTGAGAATGTTTTTTGCACCTAAATTTGACGTCATAATTATAACAGTGTTTTTGAAATCGACTTTTCTCCCTTGTGCATCTGTGAGTATACCGTCTTCCAGAACTTGCAACAAAATATTAAATACATCAGGATGCGCTTTTTCGATTTCATCAAACAAAATGACACTATATGGGTGTCTTCGTATTTTCTCAGTAAGTTGTCCTCCCTCTTCAAATCCTACATATCCCGGAGGCGATCCGATAAATTTAGATACAGCATGCTTTTCCATATATTCAGACATATCTACACGTATCATTGCATCTTCAGAACCAAACATGCACTCTGCAAGTGCCTTTGATAGTTCAGTTTTACCCACACCTGTAGGTCCAAGGAATAAAAATGAACCAATAGGTCTTTTGGGATCCTTAAGCC
>JAZUOB010000118.1:0-5798 GCA_045604425.1 Clostridia bacterium | reverse complement strand
TCTGTGTATGGCAATACAAAAAAAGCAGTATTGCTTCTGGAAGAAAAGCTGAGAGCAAACGGCTGTCCGAAGGTGGTAGTAAATGACCTTGCCCGTTGTGATATGGCGGAGGCTGTAGAGGATGCTTTCAGATATTCAAAGCTTGTGCTTGCCACAACAACATATAATGCAGAGATATTTCCGTTCATGCGAGATTTTATAAGTCATCTCACAGAGCGTAATTTCCAGAACAGAACAGTAGCTTTTGTAGAAAACGGAAGTTGGGCACCTTTGGCGGCAAAAGTCATGAAAGAAGCTTTTTCAAAGAGCAAAAATCTTACATTTGCAGAAACCGACGTCACAATCCATTCTGCTTTGGATGAAGACAGCATAGCTAAACTTGACGAGCTTTCCAAAGAGCTTTGCCGTGATTATTTGGCGCAGCAGGATGCTACAGCTGATAAAAACGATTTGACAGCGCTGTTTAATATCGGCTATGGATTATACGTAATCACATCCAATGACGGCAAAAAAGATAACGGTTTGATAGTCAATACAGTATCACAAGTCACAAATGTGCCAAACAGGATAGCGGTCACAATCAATAAGGAAAACTATTCACATCATGTTATCAAGCAGACCGGCATAATGAATATAAATTGTCTGTCACAGGATGCACCGTTTTCATTGTTTGAAAGATTTGGGTTCAAGAGTGGCAGAAGTGAGGATAAATTCCGGGGTCTTGAATTCTTAAGGTCGGATAACTCACTTGCGTTTTTGACAAGACATATCAATTCTTTTATGTCATTAAAAGTAGAACAGTATGTTGATTTGGATACTCATGGTATGTTTATATGCTCCATTACTGAATCAAGAGTTATTACGAATGGAGAGACCATGACCTACACATACTATCAAAACAATGTAAAGCCTAAGCCTGAAACAGACGGCAAAAAAGGATTTGTATGTAAAATCTGCGGATTTGTGTATGAGGGAGATACAATCCCTGATGATTATATCTGTCCCCTTTGTAAGCACGGAGTATCAGATTTTGAAAAAATAATATAAGAAAAGGAGAAAGAGTATGAAAAAGTATGTATGTGACCCTTGCGGTTGGGAATATGATGAGGAAGCAGGAGCACCTGATATGGGTATTGCTCCTGGTACAAAGTTTGAGGATTTGCCTGAAGACTTTACATGCCCTGTATGTGGTGTGGGTAAGGATATGTTTTCAGAGGCATAAATTTCAAAGCTGCTGATTTGGCGCATATCGTTCAAAACCTTTGGTTTTGAACTACACACAAAACTCACCGCTCGGCGTACCCATGTACGCCGTCGGGCAAAGTGAAATGCATTGCATTTCACTTCGTTTTGGGTGTTCTGCATCCAAATCATCGAGCTTTGAAGAGCTGATTTGACGCATATCGTTCAACACAATAAAAAGGAATTCTCAGATATGAGAATTCCTTTTTTGGAATGTATATATTTATACAGGCATAAGAATAAATCAGTTATTTTTGTTACATTATCCCAAAAAACATATATGTGCTTTACAATTTTGGGTTTTTGGTGTATAATAAACAATATATTGATGAAGGGGATAGATTTATGAAAGTTTTATTTGCGACTTCGGAGGCAGCTCCTTTTGTAAAAACGGGTGGACTTGGTGATGTTGCGGGGTCACTTCCCAAAGTGCTTTGTGACAAAAAAGTTGATACTCGTGTGATTTTGCCCTTGTATAGGTGCATACCACAGCATTTTCAGGACAAAATGGAATATATCGACTGCATTTATATAGATGTTGCATGGCGCAAGCAATACTGTGGTATTATGAAGCTTGTGCATGAGGGTGTGACTTATTATTTCATAGACAACAAATTTTATTTTAACGGCGATAAGCCTTATGATTTTATACATCTTGATGCGGAGAAATTTGTATTTTTCTCAAAAGCTGTTCTTTCAGTTTTGCCAACTATCGGCTTCAGACCTGATGTAATTCATTGTAATGACTGGCAGACAGGTGCAGTGCCTGTGCTCCTTGATACCTTTTATGATAACGAATTTTATCGGGGAATAAAGACAGTAATGACTGTTCATAATCTGAAGTTTCAGGGCAGATGGGGTCTTGATGAAGTTAAGGATATTATGGGTATATCCGATTATTATTACACCGGTGACAAGCTTGAATTTTATAAAGATGCAAATCTTTTAAAAGGCGGACTTGTGTATGCAAACAAAATCTCTACAGTAAGCGAGTCTTATGCAAGAGAGATTACGACTGCCGAATACGGCGAGGGTCTGGACGGTATTATTCGTGCAAGAGAAAATGACCTTGTAGGCATTGTAAACGGTATATCCTATGATGAATGGAACAGCCGTACGGACAAATTTATACCCAATAACTACAATATGCGAAATGTCTTCAAAGAAAAAGTCAAGAATAAGACATCGCTTCAGGAAGAGCTTGGACTTGAAATCAATCCTGATAAAATGATGATAGGTATAGTTTCAAGACTTACCGACCAAAAAGGCTTTGACCTAGTAGCTCATGCCATGGACAGACTTACAGAGGGCGGATGTCAGCTTGTGATTTTGGGTACTGGTGATGAAGGATATGAAAATCTTTTCCGTCACTACGAATGGAAATGCCCGGACAGTGTGGCATCGTGTATTTATTTCTCAAACGAGATGTCCCACAAGATTTATGCCGCCTGTGATGCTTTCCTGATGCCCTCAAGGTTTGAACCTTGCGGACTTTCACAGCTCATAAGTCTTAGATACGGGACACTGCCTATCGTAAGAGAAACTGGCGGTCTTAAGGACACAGTTGTTCCTTATAACGAATACACAGGTGAGGGCAACGGTTTTTCATTTGCAAATTATGATGCATCGGATATGATGAATGTTATTTATTATGCTATGGACATATACTACAACAAGAAGACTCAGTGGCACAAGCTTGTTTTGTCTGCTATGAGAAGTGACTATTCATGGGATGTATCAGCAGATAAATATATAAAAATGTATGAAAGCTTAGTATAACAATTGAAGGGAATGAACAATTTGGCACAAACAAATAAGCTCACTGCTTCTCAAGAGGCAGTGAAAAAAGAAATAATAGGAAAGGTTGAACGTCATTTTGGTAAGACTTTGGACGAAGCCACCCCCAAAATGATATATACAGCCTGTGCACTTACTGCCAGAGACAAGATAATGGAAAAGTGGTCAAAATCACATAAGACCGTAAAACGTGACGGTAATAAAAAGCTTTATTATTTGTCATTCGAGTTCCTTATGGGGCGACTTCTTTCCACAAATGTACTCAATCTTATGCAGACAGACGATTTCAAAGCAGCAATCAAGGATCTTGGTTACAAGATGGAGGATATAGTAGAACTTGAAAATGATGCAGGCCTTGGAAACGGCGGACTTGGACGTCTTGCTGCCTGCTTTATAGACTCTCTTACAACACTTGATCTTCCTGCATATGGCTGTACTATCAGATATGAGTACGGTCTTTTCAAGCAAAAGATAGTTGACGGCTACCAGACGGAGCTTCCAGACCCATGGCTTGAGGACGGTAATGTATGGGAAATTCCAAGACCTGAGGAAACTGTAGAAGTCAGATTTGGTGGTAATGTATATACTGACTGGTACGACGGACAGTTTTCTTTTAGATATGAAAACAGCCATACAATTTTGGCTATGCCATATGACGTACCACTTTGCGGATACGATTCAAATATAGTCAACAAGCTCAGACTCTGGAGTGCAAAATCACCTGATGTGATGAACATGAGAGAGTTCAACAGCGGTAATTATGCCCGTGCGGTTGAAGAAAGACAGCTTGCAGAAGTTATCTCAAAAGTGCTGTATCCGGAAGACAATCATACCGAGGGTAAAGAGCTAAGACTCAAACAGCAGTACTTCCTTGTATCTGCTACACTTCAGTGGATAATCCGTGAGTTCAAAGAGAGAAACGGCAGAGACTTTTCAAAGCTTCCTGAAAAGGTTGTGCTTCATATCAATGACACACATCCAACACTTGCAATACCTGAGCTTATGCGAATTCTTATGGATAATGAAGGTCTTGGTTGGGAAGAAGCATGGTCAATCGTTACAAAAGTTTTTGCATACACAAACCATACAGTAATGAGCGAAGCCCTTGAGAAATGGCCTGTTGATATGTACAGACGAGTACTCCCAAGAATTCACATGATTACTGAGGAAATGAACAGACGTCTTATGGAATACCTTGAAACAGTTTATCCAAATGACCCCGCAAAGCACAAATGGATGGCGATTATTGCTGATAATCAGGTGTTTATGGCAAATATTTGTCTCGCTACATGCTTTGCTGTCAATGGTGTTTCAAAGCTTCATACAGATATTTTGGTAAGTGATATTTTTGCTGATTATTACAGACTGGACAAAGATCGTTTTCATGCTATTACAAACGGTATCACTTTCAGACGTTGGATTTCCAACTGTAATCCGGATCTGGCAGACCTTATCACCAAGACAATCGGCAAAAAATGGCTCAAGGATTCTGCAGAGCTTTCAAAGCTTGCTGATTTCGCAAAGGATAAGGAATTCCAGAAGAAATTTGATGATATCAAACGTGCCAACAAAGAAAAATTGGCAGAGTATATCAAAGAGAATAACGGAATAGAAGTGAATCCTGAATCTATTTTTGACGTGCAGTCAAAAAGACTTCACGAATATAAGCGCCAGCTTATGAATGTGCTTCATATCATGGCAGAATACAACCGCCTGAAAGCAAACCCGGGACTTGAATACTATCCAAAGACATATATTTTTGCTGCAAAGTCGGCTCCCGGATATGCCAGAGCAAAGCTCATTATAAAGCTTATCAACTCTGTGGCAGACATGATAAATAATGATCGGTCTATAGAGGGCAAAATCAAGGTTGTATTTTTGGAAAACTATTCTGTATCTATTGCAGAAAAGCTTATTGTTGCAGCGGATATTTCAGAGCAGATTTCTACAGCAGGCAAAGAAGCATCAGGTACTGGTAATATGAAGTTTATGCTCAACGGTGCAATCACAATCGGTACTTTGGATGGTGCAAATGTAGAAATGCTTGAGCAGGTAGGCGAAGATAATATTTATATCTTTGGACTAAAAGCCGATGAAGTGGATGCAAGACTGAAGTTTAATGACAATTCTGAAGTCCAGACAATATACGCAAACAATCCTGAGCTTCGTCAAGTGCTCAATGACTTGCTTGATTGTCCATTTACTCAAAACAGCCAGATTTTCCGCGACCTTTACCAGACTCTTATGTATGGTGATTACGGCTATGCAGACAACTATATGGTAGTTCGTGATTTTGAAGCATATATGGATACTCATCAGGAGCTTTCAGCCCTTTATAAAGATAGAGAAAAATGGCTTGAAAAAGCTATTATGAATACTGCTATGTCAGGATTCTTCTCAAGTGATAGAACTATAAATGAATACAACGAGAAGATTTGGAAGCTAACTCCGATGAAGAAAAAATAATTTAAGGGAATGTTAAAATTGCCCAGACCGCAAGAAAGACTTCTTGCTATAAACAAACTTCGCCACTCGACGTACCCTCGTACGACTTCGGGGGACCTGAGCAATCAAAAGATTGCTCAGGCTCAGTTTGTTCATTCTGAATCAATTTTTCCTATTCCCTTGGGATGTGGCTGTCAAGTTTTTTTGACAGCCTCTATATTTTTAAGAAGGTGTGATAATTTTGCGTTTAGAACACAATTCGCAAAACAAATTCTACCGCACACCCTTTGGTGCGGTAAAAACAGACACACAGG
>JAZUOB010000117.1:0-1851 GCA_045604425.1 Clostridia bacterium | reverse complement strand
CTTGGTTGCGTCAAAAGTCACACTTACTTTTTCGTCTCCTAAAGACACAATAGAAAAGCATACTATAAGCAGTATTATCACCGATGCTGAGATTATAACAGAAGTTTTTTTATTCATTTATATATCCTCTTTCGAATAATATGTCGTATCTTGTCATTTTTTATTATACCTTATGTCAAAACAAATTTCAAGAGGATGACAAAAAAATATAAATTTTCGCATTTTGACGAAAAATAGCATATTATAATCAAAAAGGAGGTGATATTATGTACGATAGAAACAAAGCTGTCAGCTATGCAAGAGCATGGGCGATGGGAAGAAACCCTGCATTTTATGATTATTCCAATATCGGAGGGGACTGCACAAATTTTGCTTCTCAGGTTTTATATAGAGGAGTGGGAGAAATGAATTATAAACAAACTTACGGGTGGTACTATATAGACCCAAACAGAAAAAGTCCCTCATGGACAGGAGTCAATGAGCTTTATAACTTTCTTGTAAATAACAGGGGCCCCGGTCCAAAAGCCACAGTTGTGGGCATAGAGGATATAGAAGAAGGGGATTTGGTGCAGCTTGATTTTGACGGTGACGGTAGATTTGACCATACACCTGTAGTAGTAAATGCAGGGGATAATACCGAGGAAACTGTGCTTCTGGCAGCTCATACCATAGATAGCCTTGACAGACCGCTGTCTGATTATAACTATGAAAATGTCAGATTTTTGCACATTTTGTAGACGAAAACTGATTTGTCATATTACACAAAATATATACTGTGTACTTTTCATAAGTGGACTGATGTAGTATAATGTTTAAAAAAAGTAACAATCTAATATCAACACTTAAAGAGGAGACGTTATGCAGTATTTGATTACATTTTTAGAGGGGATAATTTCATTTATATCACCTTGTATGCTTCCGCTTTTGCCTGTTTATGTATCGTATTTTGCAGGAGGCACTGATAAAAAACAAAATATACTTTTGAGAGCTTGTTGCTTTGTTTTGGGATTTACTTTTGTATTCTGTCTTTTGGGCGTGTTTGCAGGGACTTTTGGTACGTTTGTAGCAAGATACAAAACAGCTGTCAATATTGTGTGCGGCGTTATTGTTATATTGCTCGGTCTTGGGTTTCTTGACATTATCAAAATTCCGGCACTTAGAATTTCTCACGCAGATCACGATATGAAAGGCACACTTTCAGCATTTGCTTTTGGTATGGTGTTTTCGATAAGCCACACTCCTTGTGTGGGTGCATTCCTTGGCTCCGCGCTTATGCTGGCATCGGCTTCCGGTACCGTTATGAAAGGTTTGCTTCTGCTTTTTTCATACTCCATCGGCATGGGTATACCCTTTGTCGTCTCTGCACTGCTTCTGGAAAGACTTACCACAGTGTTTGGCGCTATAAAAAAGCATTACAAAATTATAAACACAGTATGCGGAGTATTTTTGGTTATAGTAGGAGTGGTTATGGCTTTGGGACTTTTTGAAAACATACATCGCATTTTCGAATAAGGAGAATATGATTTGAGAAAAAGAACTATTATCACAGGTGTGCTTGCAGTATTATTTTTTGCTCTGGCACTTTGGGGATATAATACACTGTCAGGAATTTTCAGGGCGCCGCAGAGTGCACCGCAAAATTCAAAGCCTGTCAAAGCCCCTGATTTCGTGGTGTATACCTTGGATCATGAGCAAGTGAGATTGTCCGATTTTTTGGGCAGAAATATAGTTGTGAATTTTTGGGCGACATGGTGTCCGCCCTGCAAGGCAGAGCTTCCGGATTTTCAGGATGCATACAAAAAGTATTCTGACTATGTAGAGTTTATTATGATAAATCTAAATGACCAAGAG
>JAZUOB010000116.1:0-3725 GCA_045604425.1 Clostridia bacterium | reverse complement strand
TTAAATAATACACATAGTATTGTTCCACAGGATATGTATCAATTCTTTCACTGACATAAGACTGTGAATTTCTTTGACTGTCATATTTTCGTCTTATGTTCAAATCAAGGCCATTCTTGCCGGGCAGTGACAGGTCTGTTTCTACTATTTTTAATTTATTTGTGTTTTCCGAAATTTCGTATGTGTTTTTTTGCCGGAAAGGATTGAAATAGTCTTCGCCAAATTGAGCAGACATCATCTCTTCCCATAAATTTTTGTTGGTACTAATCAAAGACGCACGGGTATCTGCTTTATTCTCTCGGGTATTGACAACAGGCACGACTGCATCCAATGCTTCTTCATCAACGTATATGGGAGTTGAAAAAGTCTGCATACTCACTGTAGGCTCGGACTCTGATATATAAAGAGGTACAGGATTTAAGTTTTCTGCAAAGGCTATATTAGACAAATCAAAATTAGCTGTCATGCCGAAAACAAATGATGTAAGAAGCAATATACTAATAACTCTTTTTTTCATATTAGTTTTCCTCCTTGTCTTTGACAGCACACTTAATTTCTGCTTCACCGTTTTCAATGCCTATAAAATGTATTCCGGACACCACCATTCTGAGAGGATACTTTTTCAGAAAATCATCCGACAGTTCAAATTGTATACAGCCCTCTTCTACAGATAAGATTTTTATGCCTAAATCTTTCAAATCAGCAGGTGCGGTCTCCTTTGCACTTGTGAAAAGGCATGCGTCTACAAGGTGCAAAATATCATGGGGATATTCTACAACTATTATTTTATTATCAAAGCCTAAAATATCGTTCGCCTTTATAAAGTAGGGCAAATGCTTATTCTGTGTAACAGCAAAAGTCCGGGTGTCTGAATAGGTATCAGGCATCAGCTCATATCCCTCAACAGATATATCAACCGACGCATTAGGAACAAGATTTGGGATTTCGAAAGACACCGTCTTGTTTTCAACCAGAGTGGTTTCACCTGTCAACATACTTAGAGTATCACTTTGCACACTTGTTGCAAGCTGAATATTATTGCCGAGAGAAATATTTGTAGTAAAAGCTGTAGTCAGGATTGATGAATCAATGACACAGTTTAATTCTATAAGTGTATTATCCTCTTCAAAGCATGATATCAAAATGCTGTATTCTTTATTGCTGACTAAACTTGGCAAGGTATAATTCAAGTTGAAAATACCCGTCTGTGATGTGATTGTTTCATTCGAGACGGTTGTTCCGTCTGTAATATTTAATATGGACAAATTTATTGTTTTTCCGTTTGTGCAAGAAATAGTACCTGAAAGAGTCGGAGTATAAAGGCTCATACTGATATCAAGGTCAGCAGACAAGAATTTATCCTTTGAGAGTTTGTAATACAGTTTTCCGTAGTATGTACCGGCATCAGCACTTGTGCCTATAACCACATCATAAACGCCGGGAGGCAGAGACTCCGACATATCAAAATCAAAAGAGAACTGTTCTGTATTCTGAACAGTTTTTTCATTAATATATGCCACAGTTTCAGCTTTTTTAATCAAAACTCCTACTGCCTGAACACCGGACGCACCGGGAATTGTACCCTCTACTGTAACATGTTTGCCATGGGTATCAATGTTTGCAGTAATTGAGCTTTCTGCAAATACTTTTTGCGATAATATGCCAAAAATCAGCACACATAAAATTAAAAATGTTTTTTTCATAATACCCCTCCTATATATTGTTACTTTAATTTTAGCATTATTTTCCAAGTATCACAATATCACTTTCGTTGAATTTTAGTGTTTGATTTTAGGTATTATATACAATTTTTTTGAAACATTATAAAAAAACCGCCAATTTGGCGGTTTAAAACTCTTTTTTGATATGACAAAGCAAATCCCTGCAGCCTTTGAGAACATCATTGTAGGTAGTATCAAAATCGCCGGTATACCAAGGGTCGCTTATGCTTCTGTTTTCTCCTGAAAACTCCAAAAGCTTATAAATCTTTTTGTCATTTTGGAGAATTCTTTTCATATTTGAAATATTTGCATCGTCCATGCCTATGAAATAATCATATTTTTCAAAGTCGGATTTTTCAAGATGAACTGCCTGCCTTTTGGTGTATGGCACAGAGTGTTTGTCCAAAACAGCTTTTGTGCCTCTATGGGTGTCATTGCCGATTTCCTCATAGCTTGTAGCAGAAGATTGTACATGTATTATATCTTCCAGTCCCGCCTTTTTCACAAGGTCTTTCATAACAAACTCACTCATTGTGCTTCGGCAAATATTACCGTGGCAAACAAACATAATATTTATCATTTTATTCCTCCAAAAATTCTATATCTCCAAAGCAATATACTTTTTCACTCTCGTCCACCAGTATAACGGCAAATTCAGAAAACTCTGTTTTATAGTCAGAATTTATGCAAAATTCTTCGGTCTTATCCTTGCCCATTACAAAAAATGCAGTAGACAAAGCATCAGCCAAAGCACCGTCAGGTGATATCACCGTCACAGACAAAACTCCGCTGTCTGCAGGATATCCATTTTTTGGGTCTATGATATGAGAATACTTTTTCCCCTCCGACTCAAAATAGCGTCTGTACCCTCCTGATGTGACTACATTGGTATCATGTACATTGACATATCCTATATATCCTTCGCCTTTTGGGTTTTGTATGCCCACTTTCCATGGTCTGCCCTCAAAAGACATTCCATGTGCAAGCACATTTCCGCCCAGTGATACAATAGCAGATTTTATATTGGACTTTTGAAGAATTTCTTTTATTTTATCTCCCGCATAGCCTTTTGCCACTGCTCCGAAATCCAATTCTTGCTCCTCATAAGGCCTTGTATATCCAACCTTTAAAAGCGCATCTTTTGTTTCTTCATTTGAGGGAACTCTGTACTTTTCATCTCTAAATCCCCAAATATCCATAAGTGGTGCTACAGTTATATCAAAAGCGCCGTCTGTAAGCTCACTTATTGCATGGGATTTTTGGGCCAGGCTATACACTTCTATATTGGATTTATCAATATTTTCAGAAGAAAACAAACTGTCAAGTCTGTATATCTCTTTTTTGATTTTGTCCGCGTCTTTTTTTGTACCATTTATACTTATGCTCATATAAGTATCCATAGCAAAAAAATCATCAGTTGTCATTTTGCAGGAAGACAACATAAAAGCCATAGATACCAAAAGTAGTATTGATGCAACTTTTCTCATATGCTACCTCCTTTGAAGAGGTTTTTGATATGCTTGTTTTTGATGCAAACATTTGACACTATCCCCACAACAAAGCCGCTAGCTACGCCAAGTGCACACAAAATCGGGAAATACACAAAAACTGATGCAGTTTTCAAAACAAACCATGCAGCCACAAGCTGCCCTATGTTATGAAACACTGCACCTGCCATACTTACAGACGGTATCAAGTCGTCTTTGAATATTCTTTTCAAAAAGCACATAACAGGAAAGCTTATCATTCCTCCAAGAAAGGAATACAAAAAGCTGACTGTCCCACCAAAGACAAAACCACCGATTATAATTCTCAAAAAAAGCAGTATAAAGCTGTGTTTTTTGTCCCAGAGATACAAAGTAATCAAAGTGAAAATATTGGAAATCCCTATTTTAAATCCGGGAATTGGTATAAAAGAGGGAATCTGGCTTTCAAGCACAAACAAAGTAAGGGCACACGCCAAAAGCACAGCCATAAGTGTAATCTCACGAGTCTTCAACAGTA
>JAZUOB010000115.1:0-3110 GCA_045604425.1 Clostridia bacterium | reverse complement strand
CCAAGTACTCGGAGTAGGTCCTTTGCCGCTTTTATTTCTTTCACCGGGTCTGCTGTAAGAGATACACGGATAGTATCACCAATACCTCTTTGAAGCAATCCACCTATACCAACAGCTGACTTGATTATACCCATTCTCTCTGTTCCTGCTTCTGTAACTCCTACATGAAGGGGCAAATCGGACTTTTGATGAAACATTTCATAAGCACGCATCATCTCAGGGACATCAGACACTTTTATCGATACAACCGTATTATAAAAATTCAAATCCTCCAGGATTTCAACGTGCCTGAACGCACTCTCCACCAAAGCCTCTGCAACAGGTTTTTTGTATTTTTCAATCAGATCTTTTTCAAGAGAGCCGCCATTTACACCAATTCTAATAGGCACTCCGTAATAAGAAGCCGCTTCAACAACGCTTTTTACCTTTTCTTTGCTGCCGATATTTCCGGGGTTTATTCTTATTTTATTTACACCAAGCTCCATACATTTAAGAGCAAGCTTATAATCAAAATGAATATCTGCCACCAAAGGAATAGTGATATTCTTTTTTATCTCTCCCATACAGATTGCTGCTTCTTCATCAGGCACGGCACACCTTATAATATCGCAGCCTGCTTCTTCAAGACGCTTTATCTGGCTAACAGTACTTTTTACATCTTTGGTGTCTGTATTTGTCATAGATTGAATGGCTATTTTTTCATTTCCACCAATAAGTACATCGCCAATTCTTATTGTCTTTTTTATTTTATCTCTCTTAATCAAAATTCATCACCACTTGTAAATCCAAAATTTTTCATAAGGAAATTATTATTTCTCCAATCGTTCTTGACTCTAACCCAAAGCTCCAGATATACTTTTTTGTTAAGCATTTTCTCTATATCCCCCCGGGCCATAGTGCCTACTTTTTTCAGCATTTCACCGTTTTTGCCGATTACTATACCCTTGTGAGAAGCCTTTTCGCAGTATATAACAGCGTTTACGGCTGTGACATTTTTCTTTTCCTGCATTCTTTCGATTTCGATTGCTATGCCGTGAGGAACTTCTTTGTCAAGACACCAAAGCAGTTTCTCACGAATAATTTCTGCCGCAATCTGTTTTTCAGGTTGGTCTGTGACCATGTCATCATAATAGAACTTCGGGCCGGGCGCCAGATACTCCCGTATGTCCTCTATCAAAAGTTCAATGCCATCTTTTTGTTTCGCACTTATAGGAACAACCCTCTCAAAATCAGCCAGACTGCTGTAGTCGGCTATCAACGGAAGCAGTTCTTCTTTTTTGACTAAATCTATTTTGTTTATAACCAAAATACACGGTATACCTGTCTTGGTGATATCGGAAGCTATTTTTCGCTCCATATCCTGAATTTTTCTTGTGGCATCCACCATAAACACTACAATGTCCGTATCGTTTATAGACTGTTTTGCCTCACTGACCATAAATTCACCCAGCTTATTGTGGGGGTTATGGATACCGGGTGTATCTGTAAATATTATCTGTTCTTCCTTTGTAGTAAGGATAGCTAAAATTTTATTTCTCGTAGTCTGGGGTTTGTCAGATATTATAGCGATTTTTTGACCTACTATAGCATTCAAAAGTGAAGACTTGCCCACATTTGGCATACCAACTATTGCCACAAACCCTGATTTGAAGCTTTTTTCTTTCATTTTTTCCTCCGATGTTTTGATATTTTGTAGTTAAAAAGCAAAATTTTTGCATCTATAACAAGAAGCACACAAAGTACAATTATTGCAGGCATATTTGTAAAAATGGACACTAGCGCTTTTATTATACCGGGTATATTTCCAAACAAGACTATACCCACCAGCACTGCAAACACCGCAGATGTAAGTGTTGCCGCTGCTGCAAAATCTTTTGCGTGCATAGCATCCAGCCTATACTGTCTTGTAGCAGTGTCCACCGCCTTTTCCACCGCACTGTTTAAAAGCTCACATGCTATCACGAAACCGATTGTAATAAGTAAAATTGCCCACTCTGCTTTGCTTATCTTATAAAACCACGCAAAGTAACATATCAAATTGCCTATACAAACATGCACTCTAAGATTTCTCTCACGGTAAAGTGCATCTATAAAACCTCTCAGGGCATGAAATACACTTTTGAAAAATGATTTGTTTTTCATCATTCTACCTCTCGGGTAATTCCCAGTTCGTTTAGTATATTTTCCTGTTTTGTAAACATTACTTTTTCTTCTTCCGGCTCCAGATGGTCATATCCAAGAAGATGCAGCACTGAGTGGGCTGTAAGAAAAGCTACCTCTCTTTTAAGGCTATGTCCGTATTTTTCTGCCTGATGAGCTGCACGCTCTAAAGATATCACAATGTCTCCCAGCATGACTTCCTCCTCATCAAAATCAAAGTCAGCTTCCGCCATGCCCTCGGCATCAAACTCCAGCATAGGAAATGACAGCACATCTGTGGCACTATCAATATTTCTGTGCTCAAGATTTATGTTTTTGATTTCCTCATCATCTACAAAAGTTATACTTATTTGTGCCTCCTGATAAAAACCCTCTGTCTCAAGTGCTTTTGCGCACACAGTTTCCAAAGTATCTATCATTTCTTCTGTAAGCTCGAATTTATTTTGTTCGTTCTCTATAAGCAGCATATTTTCTTTCCTTTTCTTCTTCGTAATGTGCATAAGCCTTTATAATTCTCTGTACCAGAGGATGACGTACAACGTCTTTTTCGGTCAAATAACAAAAGGCTAAATCTTCAATATTTTTAAGAACTCTTTCAGCTTCTTTAAGACCTGACCTCTTGCCTGTAGGCAGGTCTACCTGTGTGATATCTCCTGTAATAATGGCATGAGAGCCAAAACCTATTCGTGTGAGGAACATTTTCATTTGTTCAGGAGTAGTGTTCTGAGCTTCATCAAGTATAATGAAAGCATTATCCAATGTCCTGCCTCGCATATACGCAAGAGGCGCCACCTCTATCATTCCTCTTTCCTGATAGCGTGCAAAACCCTCTGCACCCAGCATCTCATACATACCATCATATAAAGGTCTTAAGTACGGGTCTACCTTGTTTTGTAAATCCCCCGGCAAGAATCCAAGCTTTTCACCGGCTTCCACAGCAGGACGGGTAA
>JAZUOB010000114.1:0-7651 GCA_045604425.1 Clostridia bacterium | reverse complement strand
AGTGCCAGTGTAATTGCAGTGTTTAGAAAACCTGCCAAAGACATAGCACCTTTGTTTTTGAAATAGTCCATAAAAAGATATACATTCATGGTCTGAGCCAGAAGCATGGACAACAAAAGTATAATAGCTGCCGCAATTATGCTTATAAGACTTCTTGAAGATATAATACTTTTGATAGTTTCACCAAGTGAGGCATTTTTTTTTGCACTTGTGACTACTGACACTCTCTCTGTACATAACCTGTAGCATAGCATGTAGCACAAAAAAGCAAGAATAGCAAAAATAAATGCCACTATCTGAAATCTGTGGGGGAGAATTATCTGGTTTCCCGAAGAGTCGTATTCATACACTATCTGCGGAACAACAACACTTATCAAAAGTCCTGCCACAGCAGCGCCTACGCTTCTGTAGGTTGATAGCTGTCCTCTTTCTACAGGCTCACTTGTAATTGCGGATGACATAGACCCGTAGGGGATATTGATAGAGGTATAGAATATACTGCCCCACAAGATATAAGTGATAAAAATATATATAATCCTGAATGGAAGACTAAGATTTGCAACCTGCGGAACAAACAAAAGAAATCCTGCAAGGCACACCGGTGCTGACATATATTTTATCCATGGCCTGAATTTGCCGCTTGATTTTGGTGGAAGAGTGTCTACTATTCTGCCCATGCCTACATCTGTGAATGCGTCAATTATTCTCGCTGTCAAAAATAGTGTTCCCACAACTCCCGGTGTAATGCCCAGTACATTTGTATAAAACACCATAAGAAAAGAGCTTGCAAAAATAAAGAAAAAATCATTTGCCAAATCTCCCAGCATATATCCGATTTTATCCTTTATATTGAAGGGTTTATGCATTGAATTATCTCCTTTCCTTGAAGCTTAGGGGTAGGCTCTCCCACCTTTGCTTCAAAAGATATGCTGCTGCCTTGGGTTGTCTGTCTCTTGTGAAAATACCTTTTTTGTTTCCGTCCACACGCAGTATGCCCTCTACAGTCTGGAAATCTGCAAAGTTCCATACTTGCTCACCTTTCACAAAATCATATTTGTCGAATACCTTAAACTGCATGTTCAGGTACTCTGTTTGATATTCCTCACTCCACATTACACTTGGAAGCTTATGCATTCCACAAAGTGTGTCTGCTCCAAACTCAGAAAATACAAATGGCTTGTTGAGCCCTTTTTGTGACCACTTGTCCATTTCTTCTATAAAGGTGTTCTCAGCATCAGATATTTCTATTCCGCCCTGAATATACCAACCATAATATCTGTTAAGACATATAAAATCAGCAAAGTTATAACAATTACAAGTATCCGGAAGCGACATTGCAATCATAGCAAATGTGCAAGGACGTTTTTGAATATCAAGATCTTTTGCATAATCAAATATTTCTTTAAAATACTCAATGCATGCCGGGTTTGTTGTTTCCGGCTCGTTCATAAGGCTAAATGCAAATACACATGCTCTGTTTTTGTCTCGGTTTATAAGCTCTTTTATGGCGTCTTTATGCACTTTTTTTGTTTCGGTATGAACGTCCTCATGAGTAAAAAAACCGGTTGATTTGGTGGTGGAAGCTTCCATGAAATTCATTATACTTTCAAAAAATCCCACAGCCGCCACTTCATCAATAACCAAAAATCCCTCTCTGTCTGCCATATGCATAATCTCTTCACTGTATGGATAATGGGCAGTTCTGAAAGAGTTGGCACCGCACCATTTCATAAGCTCGAAATCACGTTTTGCAAATGCAGGATTGTACCCTCTGCCAAGTATGGGCGAATCCTCGTGCTTGCCGAAGCCTTTAAGGTATACAGGATTGTTGTTTATGAGTATATCAGTTCCGCTTATTGATACAGTTCTTATACCTATTTCTTCCAAGTACTCATCTATAAGCTTGTCTCCGTCGGAGATGGTTATAACAAAGGTATACAGATATGCATCAAGTACGTTCCAAAGACGTACATTTTTTATTTCTAAGGTTCCGCTTTTGCCAAAGGCTTCACAGCAAAAATTACCTTCTTCATCAAATACTTTTATTTGTACCTGATGCTCACCTTCTGTTTCTACAGTATATGAAGTGTATGCTGTATCACCGTCTACACAGTGGTTAAGACTAAAATCAGTTATATGTTCTTTAGGAACAGATATAAGTCTTACCGGTCTTATTAGTCCTGCATAGTTAAAGAAATCAAAATAGGGTTTGGATATTTTTGTGCCGTCTTTTAGAACTCTTGTTTCTCCGGCCGGGAGCGTTGCTCTTGTAAGCTCGTTGTTCAGCTTTACAACTACTTTGTTTTTTTCATTTATTTTTACAACATCATCTACCTGGGCAGAAAATGGCAAAAATCCGCCCTCATGACTTGCTACCTTTGTGCCATTCACAAAAACCTCAGCTCTGTGTACAGCCCCGTCAAATCTGATATATATTTTTTTGTCTTTAAAGTGGCTGGGCACAAAAAAATCTGTTTCATACCAGAAGTCTCCGGTATATTCCCGATATTTTTTGTCAGTAAAATAATCATTAAAGCTGGACGGAACTACCATGGACATTGGAAACTTCAATCCATTCTGCCAGAGTTCATCGACTCCGATACTGTCTGGGTCAAATTTAAAATTCCACATTCCGCACATATCAATAATATCTCTTGTTTTGGTATGTCTTGGGTATAACATGTATATCTCTCCTTTTGTCCTTTTGGATTATTTTGCACAAAAAGATTTTATCCATACACAAAATCTGTACCAAATTTTAACTGGGGTAGATTTTTTATAAAAAAGCATATAATAACACCAAAATGGTTCTGGAGTGTGATATTTTTGAAAATGACGTTACGCTGGTATGGCAGCAAGAATGACACGGTTTCCCTTGAGCATATAAGACAGATTCCCGGTGTAAAAGGTGTTATAACCACGCTTTATGACACATCCCCCGGAGAAGTGTGGACCACAGACGCCATACAAAAAATAAAAAAAGAAGTACAAGACTGCGGACTTGAGGTGTCCGGAATAGAGAGCGTGAATGTTCATGACTGTATAAAAACAGGCGGCGAGGACAGAGATAAGTATATAGATAACTATATACAAACTCTTGAAAATCTGGGCAAGGAAGATATACACCTTGTGTGTTATAATTTTATGCCTGTGTTTGATTGGACAAGAACAGAGCTTAAAAGAAAAAGACCTGACGGTTCTACAGTTCTTGCATATAATCAGGATAAAGTAGACTCTCTTGACCCCAATGATATGTTTGATTTTGTGAATAAGGATGCAAATGGCACAATAATGCCCGGGTGGGAGCCGGAGCGTATGGAGAGAGTCAAGGAGCTTTTTGATATGTATAAGGATGTAGATAATGAAAAGCTTTTTGAAAATTTAGAATATTTTCTAAAATGTATTATGCCGGTATGCAACAAGTATGATATAAATATGGCGATACATCCTGATGACCCTGCGTGGAGTGTTTTTGGGCTTCCGAGAATAATCACCAACCAAGAAAACATTACCCGTCTTTTAAGTATGGTTGATGATGTGCATAGCGGGATTACTTTTTGTTCAGGCTCCTATGGGACAAAACCTGAAAATGATTTGCCGTCGATGATAAGGAAATTTGGTGGCAGAATTCATTTTGCTCACGTTAGAAATCTTAAATTCAATTCTTCCCGTGATTTTGAAGAAGCAGCGCATTTGTCAGATGATGGAGATTTTGATATGTATGAAATAATGAAGGCTTTGTATGATATAGGTTTCTCAGGACCTATTCGTCCTGACCATGGCAGAATGATATGGGGCGAGGTAGCAATGCCGGGATACGGCTTGTATGACAGAGCTTTGGGAGCCACATATTTAAATGGTTTGTGGGAGGCTATACACAAAAGCCGGAAAGGAGAGGCAAATGGAGCTTTCAAATAAGGGTCTTGAAAATGCTAAAGAGTGGTTGGATAAGGGATATATATTGCCGAAATTTGATAGAGAAACTATGATAAAAGCCACTTTAGAAGAGCCTGAGTGGGTGCATTTTGGTATAGGTAATATTTTCAGAGCTTTTATTTGTAATCTTTCTCAAAAACTTTTAGATGAAGGATATACAGATAAAGGAATAATAGCAGTAGAAGGCTATGACGGAGAAATAGTAGATAAAATCTCAAAGCCCTGTGATGATTATTCAATTCTTGTGGTTTTGAATGCTGACGGAACTGTAGAAAAAAAGATAATAGGAAGCGTTGCAAAGAGCCTGAAGCTTGAAGATGAAAATGTAAAAAAGGCTTTTAGAGCACCAACGCTAAAAATGGCATCTTTCACAATTACAGAAAAAGGTTACCAGATAAGTCCGGATATGCCTGAAGTTGCAAGCGATTTGGGAAAAGGCCCCGCTTATGCTTCTACCTATATGGGCAGAATTGCTGCTTTGCTTTATGAAAGGTTTACAGCTGGTGCACATGGCATTTCTATGGTCAGCATGGATAATTGCTCACATAATGGTGATAAGCTAAAAGCTGCAATCATGGTATTTGCACAGGGTTGGTGTGAAAATAAAAAAGCAGACAAAGGATTTTTGGATTATTTGAACGATACATCAAAAGTATCATTTCCCAGAACCATGATTGACAAAATCACACCCAGACCGGATGAGCAGGTGCTTGATATACTAAGACGCGACGGTGTAGAAAATATCCTGCCTGTTATCACAAGCAAAAACACTTATATAGCACCCTATGTCAATGCAGAAAAGACAGAGTATCTTGTGATTCAGGACTGTTTCCCAAATTCCAGACCACCTCTTGAAAATGCAAGGGTAATGTTTTGTGACAAAAACACAGTTGATAAGGTAGAAAAAATGAAAGTTTGTACCTGCCTCAATCCGCTTCATACTGCTCTTGCTGTATTCGGCTGCCTTTTGGGTTACAATCGCATAGCTGATGAAATGAAAAATCCATGCCTCAAAAAAATGGTGGAAAGAATAGGATATGAGGAAGGACTTCCGGTGGTTGTTGACCCGGAGATTATTGACCCGAAAACATTTTTAAGTCAGGTTATAAATATTAGAATACCAAATCCATTTATACCGGACACTCCCGCCAGAATTGCCACAGACACATCTCAAAAATTGGCGGTAAGGTATGGAGAAACTATAAAATCCTATCTGGCATCACCTACATTTTCAGCAAGTGATTTGAAAATGATACCTTTGGTGTTTGCGGGGTGGCTTAGATATTTAATGGGTATAGATGACAATGGGGAGCAGTTTAGCCCAAGTCCTGACCCCAGGCTAAAAGAAGTTTCTTCATATGTTGATGGCATAAAATTGGGTGATACAGTGGATGAGGGTCGTTTTGAAGAGCTTTATAAAGATGAATCAATTTTTGGGGTTAATCTGTATAGAGCAGGTCTTGCTGATTTGGTCACATCCTACTTCAACGAAATGATAAAATCAAAAGGTGCAGTTGACATAATCCTAAAGAAATATGTAAACTAGTCAAAAAATCTCTCAAATTGTTTGAGAGATTTTTTGACTTGCGTTTTTATAAGAAACGTGTTATTATTACACATGAGGTGTAAAAATTGAAAAAAAGATATTTGTTTTTATTTGTTCTTATGGTATTTACATTTTCTATATTCTATCACTCTTTGCAGGATGCGGACAATTCCAATCAGGAAAGCAGATGGATTGTGAGAGTCATAGTTGATTTGGTTCAAAGGTTTATAGAGTCTCCGCCTGAAAATCTGACAGAGATATGCACAATACTTGTGCGAAAGGCTGCACACGTTCTAGAGTTTATGGTGCAGTCCATACTTATATTTCTGGTATTTTCTACATTTGAAGGACATATCAAAGCTCATATTCCGTCAGTTATGTTTCTGGGCCTGTTTACCGCCTGCACAGATGAAGCAATACAGCTTTCATCAGAAGGCAGGGCAGGAATGATACAGGATGTGTTTGTTGATTTTTCAGGAACCGTGCTTGGTGTATGTATTTGTATTTTTACATTATATCTAATACGCAAAAAACATAATAAAATAAAAAATTCATGAATATAATTTCCGTAGGAGGCGGTTTTTATGGTCAGGATATGCAAAGGCTTGTATATCAATCCTCTTACGGCAGCGCTTTTTGTTGTTTGTTATCTAAACTCTAAAAGCGCATTTTTTATTATTTCATATATATCAATGCTGCTTCATGAATTAGCACATCTTATGGCGGCGTATTTTGTAGGGCTTGAGCCGTCACACATTACTCTGCATCCCTTTGGAATAAATCTTCGGCTGAAAAACACTATTGTGTGTACCGTTTTGGATGATATAATCCTTTATTTGTCAGGCCCTTGTATGAATTTGATTTTAGCTTTATTGTTTATAACTGTTTATAAAGGCAGATACTTGTATGACTATGGGTTTGCTGTAAACATAATGCTTTTTGTTGTTAATATGTTGCCGGTCTGTCCGCTTGATGGGGGGAGCATTATAAAGAAGATTTTAGAAGAAGTAGCAGGTGAGGATATAGCATGCAAGATAATGAACTGTGTATCAGGTATCATTTCGTTGTTGGTATTTGCGCTGGGGGTTTACATAATTATAAAAACAGGATATAATTATTCCTGCATTTTTATAAGTGTTTTGCTTTTTGCAAACATTTTTACTTCCAAAGAAAAATATTCCAAGGCGGCGCTTAAAAATATGGTATTTAAAAAGCGACTCAAAAAGCATAAATCAGATGTGCCTGTAAAGATGTTTGTAACGCAGGAAAATCTTTTGCCTGCAAAATATATAAAATATATGAGGCCTGGTGTATATGTATGTGTGGCGTCTGTAGATGAAACAGGGAAGTTATATAAAATATATACCGAGGAAGAGCTGCTGACTATGATAAAAAAAACATGAGAAAATCCGATTTTTCGGAATTTCTCATGTTTTTTTAATATACTCTTCTTGCTCCTGCATATCCGTTTTGGCGGTACGCTGTATTTATTGATGAATATTTTACTACATCTCCTGTTTGAGGTGCATGAATCATTTGACCGTTTCCTGCGTATATTCCTACATGATGTATTCTACCGTTTTTCTTAAAAAACAATAAATCACCGGGCAATAGCTCATCACGGTCCACAGGTTTGCCGTTATTGAATTGGGATGCTGCTGTTCTGCTTACGTTTATTCCGGATAATTTACATACGTATTGAACAAGCCCTGAGCAATCAAAGCCCTTTGGGCTTGAGCCGCCGTATACATATTTAATACCTAAGTATTTTTTTGCTTGTTCTACAATTGCCTGACCTGAACTAATATTTTGAAGCTTTTTTTTATTTTTAGCTTCTTGTCTGATTTTTTCTATCTTTGATTTTTCTATCCATGTATTTGACAATTCTATATCGGTTGAGATAATATATCCGTCGTCCATGTTTTCGCCGTAATAAACTTTTGTATAATCATTTTCATCATAAATCAGCACCAAATCGCTTCCGTTTTCCACCTGATCGATTATTGGAGCTTCGTGGGATGCTGATTTTCTGACACATACATCTGTGCTGTTAGAAGCTACTATGGCTTTTTTGTAGTTGTTATAGTGCATGGCGGCATATTCAGCCTGAGATTTGTCATCTGTAATATATTGTTTTTCCACATATCCTGTTTTACCCTCAGAATAAAG
>JAZUOB010000113.1:0-2633 GCA_045604425.1 Clostridia bacterium | reverse complement strand
CGTGCAAAGTTTGTCACCGCTGATATGGTCAAGGACGGCGCTGTTGTCATCGATGTCGGTATGAACCGCGACGAGAACGGTAAGCTCTGCGGAGACGTCGATTTCGAGAACGTCAAGGACAAGTGCTCGGCAATCACACCCGTTCCCGGCGGCGTAGGACCTATGACTATCGCAATGCTTATGAAAAATACAGTAAAGGCGGCTATAGTTCAGAATAGCTGATAGGAAAAAGTATGATGAAAAAAATTCTATGCTGTTTTATTGTATTGTCAATGCTTAGTTTACAATGTATGGTGTTTGCAGACACTTTGTTGCCGTATGAAAAATCATTCCATCAGGTAATAGGTGTTGATGATATAAATGAGATTAAATATGGTGTTATTGTAGATAATATTGATAAAAGATGTGCAGATATCGATTACGAAGATTTGAGAGATTGGCTTGAGGTGTATTGGAATTTTAAATATGATAGAATTGTTGCGCCTCTGGAAGCTTTTGATGTGTCATCAAGTTATATCAAGCTCTGGAATGAGGATAGAAGCAAATCCTACACAGTATATTCAAACAGCGGAGTTGTTGTGGGACAATACGGAGAGCTGAAGCAAAATTATATTTGGTATTTGCCTGTAATGAGTAATTCAAGGTCTGCTTTAAATTCAGCAGACGGGACATTAAAGCATATTTATCTTTATAAAACCTATGAGGATTATAAAGACAGAGAAAGAGAAATCACCCCGGCTGATGAAATAGAAGTGCCTACAGAAAATCTGCTTGTTACAGACGGCGTAAGTCAGTGGGCGAAGCCTGAGATAGAGAAAGCCGCAGCATCCAATTTGATGGTATATGACTTATCCGAAAAGTATGTTCAACCTATTTCAAGATATGAATTTTGCCGGCTTGCATATCGCCTTATTGCCACTGAATTTCAACCAAATACAGATTCCAGACTTGGTATTGAGTTTGCAATCAAAGACATCATGACAGACAAGGGTATAATTGATACAAATACCAATAAGTTCTCTGATTGCTACTACAAAGAAGTAGAAGATTTGGCATCAATGGGGATAATTCAGGGAATGGGTGATGGTACATTTGCACCTGATGCAAATATCACTCGTGAGCAGGCCGCCACAATATTATATAGAATGGCTGAATTTTTAGGTAATAAAACTATTATAAAGCCAAGCTATGACAAGATGTATGATGATGAAAATGATATTTCTCAATGGGCAATATCATCTGTTGCAAGTATGAAAGCAATGGGGATTATGCAAGGAGTGTCAGAAAGTGAATTTGCACCGCAAGAGCAATATACTGTTGAGCAAGCTATTGCTACTATGCTAAGACTATACGAGTATAGTGCATCACAAGAAAAAATAAGCTTGTCCCAATTCATAGAAGAAGAAAAAGAACAAGTGATAAGTGTGCAAATATATACAAAAGCAAATAATTATGAAGTTGATATAAATAAATTTTACGAAATAGCAGATGCATGTGTTCTTACTAAGTCAACAGAACCACAGACCATATCCAACGATGGATTGTATATCGGAGTAGTGACTAAGGAGTATGCAGTAAATGTTTATGTCAGCACAGGCGGAGGAATTGATCGAGCAGTGCCGGCGCCCGGAAGACCGCTAAAGGCACTTTATACAATGGATGATGTTTCCTTTGTGGATAAACTTATGGAGCTTCTTCCTGAGATATCTTGAATACAAAAGGTGGTGTAAAAAAATATATTTTTTACACCACCTTTTGTCTGGGGATAGGAAAAAATGATTCAGAATGGACAATCTGAGCCAAAGCAATGTATTTCATTGCTTTGGGATACCCGAAGTCGTACGATGGTACGTCGAGCGGCGAAGATTGTTCATAGTTAAGTGGCAAACAATTGCAAAGAAAACTGCGAACTTTCGCAGTTTTCCACATAATTGATTGATTTCTTATTGTAGTTTTATTGATTTTTTTAATAATACTGCCACTTAACGATCTGGACTTTTTTTACATCCCCTTGAATTTATATTACTGTTCCGCCCCCGAGAAGTAAATCATCTTTATAAAATACGATTGCCTGACCGGGAGTGATTGCTCTTACAGGTTCGTCATAAGTGACTATAGCCTTGCCACTGTCGATTGTCACTGTGCACGGCATCGGCTTTGCTTGATAGCGGTTTTTGGCAGTGCATATAAACTCTTGGTTTGGGGCGCTTCCGCTGAGAAAATTAAGGTCACAAGCCTCAAGTACGGATGCAAACTCCATACCTTTTTCGCCTAGTGTAATCTGGTTTTTCTCGGCATCAATTTTCATTACAAACATAGGCCTGCCAAAAGCACCAAGACCTTTTCTCTGACCTATTGTATAATTTATGATTCCTTTATGTCTGCCTATGACATTTCCTTCGGTGTCAAGAAAATCACCCTCCGGAGCGATATATGAGTATTCTTCTTTTATAAATCTTACATAGTCATCATCATGAATAAAGCATATCTCCTGACTGTCAGGTCTTTGTGCGGCTTCAATTCCTATTTCCTTTGCGATGCTTCGTACCGTGTCCTTGTTGTATTTGCCAAGAGGCATCAGTGTTTTGGAAAGAGTTTTTTGTGTGTGGTTGTATAGAAAATAGCTTTGGTCC
>JAZUOB010000112.1:0-3799 GCA_045604425.1 Clostridia bacterium | reverse complement strand
ATTGGCCTTTCGGAGTTTGCAGGATGTCTGCCGGTGTCAAGATCGGCTGATAGCAATAAAATCATTAAGGGTATGGGATGCTGGCTTTTGACTACTTTGGTTGTTTTGATAGTTTCAGCCATTATACTAAAAAACATGCCGCTTTCCGGTACATTTTATACTGTTATCCTTATAAGCTTTGTAGCCGCAACACTTGGTACATTTACAGGTATAAGAAAATAACAGTTTATTCTACTGTTACTGACTTTGCAAGATTTTTGGGCATATCTATCTCACAACCTCTGGATAATGCAACGTAATATGCAAACAGCTGCATCGGAATCACTGATAATGACGGTGAAAACAAATCGGCGCACTTTGGGAGTTTTATAATATAATCTGCTGATATTTCATCTGTTGTACCATTCATTATCACCACAACCTTGGCACCTCTTGCTCTAACTTCTTCTATATTGCTCATAGTTTTTTCTCTTACAGAAGAATTAAGAACAGTCGCTACAACCAGGGTGTTTGAGTCAACCAGTGATATTGTACCGTGCTTCAGCTCACCTGCCGGATAGGCTTCTGACGGAATATATGATATTTCTTTAAGCTTCAGCGACCCTTCCATTGAAGCTGCATAGTCAAGATTTCTGCCGATAAAAAACATACTTTGATAATTAAAAAATTCCGATGCTATCTTTTTGATTTTTTGAGCTGTTTTCAAAACCTCAGTCAATTTATCAGGCAAGGATAAAATTTCATTGATATACTTAAGATACTGTGTTTTTTCAAGTTTGTTCAAAGACTCTGACAAATGCATAGCTATCATATAAATTATTATAAGCTGTGTAGAATATGCCTTTGTAGACGCAACGGCTATTTCCACTCCTGCTTTTGTGTATATCACATCATCGGTTTTTTTAGAAAGTGCACTGCCTTCCACATTAACAATCGACAAAGTTGTGGCACCTTTTTCTTTGGCTATCTCAACTGAAGAAAGCGTATCTTTTGTTTCTCCTGACTGACTTATAAAAATCACAAGGTGGTCTTTTGAAATCACATAATCTGCGTATATAAACTCGGATGCGTGTACAGCTTCTACCGGCAAAGAACACAATTTTTCAATTATATATTTACCTGCCACTCCCACATGATATGAAGTTCCGCATGCTACAATAAAAATCTTTGAATATTTTGTCAGATTTTCTTTTTTCAAAACATCACAGTCAAATATAATACGCTTATCCATGATTATACTGTTGATTGTATTCAGAACTACCATTGGCTGTTCGTATATTTCTTTAAGCATAAAATGCTTATATCCGTTTTTTGATGAATCCTCTCGATTTATATCAGTTTGCTGAAACTCTTTTGAAATTTCTCGTCCGGAAAAATCTTCGAATTTTATGCTATCTTTTTTTATTACAGCAATCTCATTGTCTTCAAGGCTGCATACCAAATTTGTGTACCTGCCTATTGCCAGCACATCAGATGCTATAAACCACTCTTTATTGCATTTTCCTATTATCATAGGTGATGCTTTTTTTGCTGCAATCAAGACATCGGGATGTTTCTTAGAAATAATACCAAGCGCAAATGAGCCACTTAACATATTAACTGTTTTCCTCACTGTCTTCTCAAAATCACCCTCATAATTCAATTCAAGCAAATGGGCAATTACTTCGGAGTCAGTTTGAGATTCAAATTCAAATCCATGATTTTTAAGATGTTTTTTTAGCATGGTATAGTTTTCTATTATACCGTTATGGACAACTGAAAAAACACCGTCTTTTGAAGTAAATGGATGAGAGTTAAGGGATGTAGGTTTTCCATGAGTCGCCCACCTTGTATGACCTATTCCAAGAGTGCCGTTCATGGTATCAGGAATTATTTTTTTTAGATTTTCAAGCTTTCCTGCTGATTTTTTTGTTATGAGAGTATTTCCCTCTATTATAGATATACCGGCAGAGTCATATCCTCTGTATTCAAGCTTTTCTAATCCATATATCAATACATCCGCAGCATTCTTATCACCCATATAACCAACAATTCCGCACATTTTTAGTATTTCCTTTCGTTTTTTTGCTAGTATTCCACAAATCAAAAAAAATATATGGTCTGTTAAAAAATCACAGACCATATATTTTTTGAGAATATCGTACATCTTCCATAGCATCCTTGCCATAAAAATCAGCATCTATCATTTTTGCATATTCCGGTGTCAAAACTGCTCCGCCCACCATTATTTTCACATGAGGAGCTTCTTTTCTCAACAGCTTTATAGTTTCCTCCATTGATGAAACAGTTGTGGTCATAAGAGCGCTTAGTCCGACAATTTTAGCGTCGTGCTCAAGTGTTGCCCGAAGTACTTCTTCAGGCGGAACATCTTTTCCAAGGTCAATAACCTTGAAACGATAATTTTCCAAAAGTACTTTAACTATATTTTTGCCGATATCATGGATATCACCTTTTACAGTAGCAAGAATAATTTTTTTATCTTCTGCCACAGCATCGGTTTTTAGATAAGGTCCAAGGGCATCAAAAGCCGCCTTTGCCGCTTCTGCACTCATCAGTAGTTGTGGAAGAAAAATTTTGTCTTTTTCAAAGCCCTCACCAACTATATCCAAAGCTGTAACAAGCTCTGTACTAATTATGTCCAGCACATCTTTTTCATTTGCCAAATCTTTGGCTAGGTTTGCCGCAACATCCGAAAGTCCTTTTATAACAGCATCCTTTAAAGTGATTTTTTCACTCTCAGACAAAGATGTAGACTTTTCTTCCTCGCTCATATTCCGGATATAATCCTGACAGTTTTCGTCATATCCCTTAAGCGCACAAAATGCATAGTATGACTCCATCATATCCTTTGAGCATGGATTGATGATGCCTGCACTTAGTCCATTTTCAAGTGCCATAGTATAAAAAGCTGCATTTATTGTACTTCTCTTTGGCAAACCAAATGATACATTAGAAACACCAAGAACTGTTTTTACTCCAAGCTGTTCTGATATAAGCTTTAATGCTTTTAGTGTAACCTCTGCTGCATCACTTTGAGCACTTACCGGAAGTGTCAGTGGGTCTACTATTATATCCTTTTTGTCAATGCCCTGTTTTTCAGCTTCATCCACTATCTTCTTCGCAATAGCCAGTCTTCCCTCCGCTGTGGCAGGTATACCATCCTCATCCAAAGCAAGAGCCACAACAGTGCCTCCATATTTTTTCACAAGCGGCAGTACACTTTTTATACTTTCAGCCTTGCCGTTTACAGAATTAACCAAAGGCTTACCATTGTATATTCTCATAGACTTTTCCAAGGCATCTACATTGGTTGTATCAATCTGAAGGGGCAGACCTGTAACCCTTTGAATTGCCATTATTCCCGAGGAGAGAACTTTTGCTTCATCTATTTCAGGCAATCCCACATTCACATCAAGAATATGGGCGCCTTTTTCTTCTTGAATAACTGCTTCTCGAAGCATATAATCTCTATCGCCGCTTCTAAGTGCTTCTTTAAACAACTTTTTTCCTGTAGGGTTTATTCTCTCACCGATAATAACCGGCTTCTTGCCAATTTCAACCCAATCAGCATATGAGGTGATTATTGTTCTTGTGTTTTTTTCTCTTTTATTCGGGATAACATCCTTATACTTTTCAACCAGCGCCTTTATATGAGCAGGTGTTGTTCCACAGCAGCCTCCGATTATTGCAGCTTTTCCTGCAATTTTTTCCATAGCCCGAGAAAACTTTTCGCGGTCCATATCAAACACTGTCTTGCCCTCACAAGTTCTTGGAAGTCCCGTATTCGGATTTATTATTA
>JAZUOB010000111.1:0-1855 GCA_045604425.1 Clostridia bacterium | reverse complement strand
CACAGGCAGGACTTTATTATCATTATGGAGTTGAGAAATATCCTCTTGAAAAGAAGTGTTCAGGTGTTTTTCTTCATAAGGTAAACAGGTCTACGGCAAAGCTTATGCGAGGCTTTGATACAGAGTTCTATGCTCCTCATTCAAGACACACAGAAGTGAGAGCAGAGGATATCAAAAAAATAAGCGACCTTGAAATTCTTGCAGACAGCAAGGAAGCAGGCGTGTACATAGTATTCACAAGAAAAGGCAGACGTGTTTTTGTTATGGGACATTCAGAATACGATGCCAATACTTTGAAAGATGAATACTTGAGAGATTTGGAAAAAGGACTTAATCCTGAAATCCCCAAGAATTATTTTCCGGATGATAATCCTAAAAAGAAGCCACTTGTCAAGTGGCGCAGTCATGCCTCTTTGTTATTTTCAAACTGGCTGAATTACTTTGTTTATCAAATTACTCCCTACGATATAGAGAGCATTAAATAAACGTTTAATTATGAAAGGAATGAATATAAATGGCAGATAATGTTTATGACGTGCTTGTGGAGAGAGGCTTGATAGCCCAGACCACTCACGAAAAAGAAATTAGAGAACTTTTGAAAAATGAAAAGGTTACATTTTATATAGGTTTTGACCCTACAGCTGACAGCTTGCATGTAGGACATTTTCTCCAAATGGTTGTGATGCGTCATATGCAGAATTTTGGACATAGACCAATTGCACTGGTTGGCGGCGGTACTGCTATGGTGGGGGACCCCTCCGGCAGAACTGATATGCGCCAGATGATGACAGTTGACACAATCAACTACAACTGTGAAAAGTTCAAAAAGCAGCTTTCTTGCATAGTAGACTTTTCCGACGGAAAAGCTATCATGGTTAATAATGCAGATTGGCTCAGAAACCTTAATTATATAGAATTTTTGAGAGATATCGGCTCATGCTTCTCTGTAAATAAAATGCTTACAGCAGAGTGCTTCAAACAACGTCTTGAAAAAGGGCTTTCATTTTTGGAGTTTAACTATATGCTTATGCAGAGCTATGACTTCCTTATGCTTTCAAGAGAGTACGGCTGTAAAATAGAGCTTGGCGGCGATGATCAGTGGAGCAATATCCTGGGCGGTATCGACCTTTGCAGAAGAAAAGATCAGAATCAGGTATATGGTATGACATTTACACTTCTTACCAATAGTGAAGGCAAGAAGATGGGTAAGACCGCCAGTGGTGCAGTGTGGCTTGATCCTGAAAAGTTTTCACCATACGATTTCTATCAGTATTGGGTAAATGTAAATGATAGTGATGTAATAAAGTGCCTGAAGCTTCTCACATTTGTTCCTATGGAAGAAATAAGAGAGCTTGAAAAGCTTGAAGGTCAGGAAATAAATAAAGCAAAGAAAATCTTAGCTTATGAAGTTACAAAGCTTGTTCACGGCGAAGAAGAAGCAAATAAGTGCCGTGATGCAGCAGAAGCAATCTTTGCAAAAGGTCGTCCAAGTGAAGATATGCCTACTACCAGAATCCCCGGACTTATTGGAATGGGTATACTTGATGTCCTTCAGCAGTGCTGTGTTGTTGGATCAAAAGCAGACGGAAGACGTGTGATTTCACAAAATGGCCTTTCTATAAATGACAATAAAGTTCAAGATGTAAATTTAACTATTTCACAAGATATGCTTATTGATGGCAGTATGATAATTAAAAAAGGTAAGAAAACATTCCATAGAGTCACATTATAATTATAAAAGCATCAGGAGTAATCCTGATGCTTTTATGGACTGTAATATATAAATATATTTTTTGGGAGGCTTATATGAGAAAAAAACTTCAAGACAAAATGTTTGAGGCAAGCTATCTTTTCG
>JAZUOB010000110.1:0-3601 GCA_045604425.1 Clostridia bacterium | reverse complement strand
AAATTCTTCTTTTTTTCTTGTCATTGTATTATAAATCTTCATTGATACTATCCTCCGATTTTGTTGAAAGCTGACTTTCTAAAGCAGCTATCTTCTTTTCAAGCTTGTTAAGATGCACAGACAAGGTACACATCTGTTGTGAAATTGGGTCCGGCAACGATACCTGATCAAGTTCATCAACCTTTCTGCCGTCTTGACGCACTATTCTTGCAGGCACTCCCACGCAAGTAGACCCCGAAGGTACTGCACTAAGAACAACCGCACCTGCTGCAATCTTGGAATTATCACCCACAGTAAAAGGCCCAAGAACTTTTGCACCACTTCCCACCATAACATTATTACCAAGTGTCGGATGACGTTTGCCGATTTCTTTGCCTGTACCGCCTAAAGTGACACCTTGATATATAGTACAATTATCACCAATAACAGCAGTCTCACCAATAACAACACCCATACCGTGATCTATAAGTAATCCCTTGCCTATCACAGCTCCGGGATGTATCTCTATGCCGGTAAAAAATCTTGTAAGCTGTGAAATACATCGTGCAAGAAACTTAAAGTGTATTTTATAAAAAAAGTGTGCAACTCTATGCCACAAAACTGCATGTATGCCGGGATAAAGCACCAAAACTTCAAATCCGTTTCTGGCAGCAGGATCCCTATCCAACACTGATTTGATATCATATATCAAAGACATTCTTGCACCTCCTTATTATCACTTTATAAATTATATAATAATAAAGCTTAAAAAACAATATCTATTTGAAATTTTATGCAAAATAATTGAAAACGAACTAAATATAGAATGAAATTATATTATTCATATAAAACTGATTCGCTCTACTGCTTCGCATATCCCTTTTTTGTTTATATCGAATATACAAGCGCTAAATCTTGCCATGCCATCTGCTATTGCAAATTTTCTGGGCATACCGGTCATAAATTTTTCAATTACCGGCTGTCTGTCCATTCCCAAAACAGAGTAATACGCTCCTGTCATGCCCAAGTCGGAAATATATCCCGTCCCCTTCGGAAGAATTGTTTCATCTGCAGTCTGAACATGTGTATGAGTACCAAAAACCGCACTGACTTTCCCGTCCAGATACCAACCCATAGCCTGCTTTTCACTGGTAGCCTCAGCATGAAAATCAACCAAAATTATATCAGTTTCATCTTTTATTTTTTTGATTTCCCTGTCCACTGCTTCAAAAGGGCAATCCGCTGCCTCCATATAAGTTCTGCCTATAACATTTATTATACCAACTTTTGAATTATCAGCTGTCTTAATTATCATAGACCCCTTGCCCGGACAGTTCTTTTTGTAATTTGCAGGACGTATCACGTTATTATTGTAGGATAAAATATTTATAGAGTCTTTACAATCCCAAGTGTGATTTCCAAGTGTAACTGCATCTACTCCTGCTTCTATCATCTCTTCGTATGTCTTTCTGGAAATACCTCTGCCATGCGAAAGGTTTTCACCATTGATAATAGTAAGAGAAATACCATATTCATCTTTAATTCGCTTTAATTCAGAATGAATCTTCTCTCTTCCCGGACGGCTCACTACATCTCCAATACACAAAATTTTCATTATAATCTCCTATCTATTAAATATGACTCATAATATTAGAAATCATCTTTTTTGGTGTCAAGTTCGTGTTAAGTTAAGGTCAAAAAATATTATTTCTTTGCAATTACAATTGGTTGGTAAAAACCTGTTTCTTCAGGGAGTTTCCATACCACACTGCTACAACCATTAGAAAGAAGTATGTTTGTGAGTTCTTCTCTCCGAACTGCCCTATATTCACATTCAAATTTATTTGTTTTTAGTGTTTCTTCATCTTCGATAATATACTGAATAAGTTTGTAACAGTCACAATCCCAACTCCAAGTTTGAAAAGATACTCTTTGTCCTTTTTCTGTCTTATGTATATATGGTGGAGAATATGGTGGCTTACTTTCAAGCAGTGCATCATAATCTCTAATACTTGCAACAAACATACCGCCAGTCGCTAACATACTTGTTATACTCTTGACAGCAATTTCCAAATCACTTTTTGTAAGCATGTGAGGCAAAGCATTATCCACAGCAATAATAATGTCAAACTCTTGTGAAAAGGTTTTGGATAATACCCGAAAGTCGGCATGTTTAAAACAAATCTTTACATCGTTTTTCACGGCTCGCTGTCTCGCCTCTTCAAGTTCACCATCACTTATGTCAGAAGCAGTTACATTATATCCCATAGAAGCAAGACCTATTGCCTGAGTTCCAATACCACAAGCACAATCAAGAATTTTAGACTGGTTACCATATCCATTGTGTTTAAACAATCCATCCAAGATTAAAGCTTGTTCTTTTGTTGAAACCTCCCAATCAAGAAAAAGTTTATCATATTGTGAAGCCAAATTATCATAAAAACTCTGTATGATATCCATATAGATATTCCCTTCCTAATTTTAGTTTATTTTCAGACAAGTTTCGACACACATTACATTGCGACACATAAGGTTTAGATGCAACTTATTTTATTTACAATAATTCTATTTCATAAGACGCATTGAACTTTTCGTGAGACTTCAGATTAATGATATAATCCTTCTTTGAAAATTCTCCATCAAAGTCGTTGCAGTCGCATCTTCCGTACCACGGCTCTATACACACAAAAGGAGCTCTCTTTTTGGCAGGAGACCACAAGCCGAAAAGCTCTGTATCGAATTTAACTTTAACATAAGCCGATTTTCTTTTATCACAGATAGTTACTTCTTTTGCCTGACTGTTTTCAATTATCAGAGCATCATTATCAAACATATCATCTGTTATTTTGACATATCCGTCATTCTTTAAGGTATGCACACTGTTTTTGTCGTAAAGACCCTTTTCGTCAATAAGATTATACACAATATCGTTATCGGTATCAAATTTAAAATAGTTGTCCCCTTCTTTTAAATTAAAAGCAGGATGTGCACCGATTGAAAAACTCATGATTCTATCGTCTTTATTTTTCACTGTCCAGTCAATTTTAATTTTATTGTTTATTAAAGTGTATTTGATTGTAAGATTAAACTTAAAAGGATATTTTGTTAATGTTTCTTCATTATCTTTGAAAATATATGTAGCAGAAGTGTTATCATAATCAATTAGTTTAAATTCATAATCTCTGGCAAACCCATGCTGATTCATCTGATAAACCTTTCCGTCAAGCTTATATGATTTATCCTTAAGGGACCCTACTATTGGAAAGAGAACCGGCGAAGTTCTTGCCCAGTATTTTTCGTCTGCGCACCACATATACTCAAAGCCGTCTTTAACTGCTGATTTTAATTCCGCACCGTGATTAGCAATCTCAATTGATATTATACTATTGTCTAATTTCATATTTCCTCTCCTTGTTTTATATTAAAAAAGTTGTATTTTATATATTTCTTATAAAGACTGTACATTCCGGATGCCAATCGTTTTGGCGATTCTTCACATCAAATTAAGAGCAAAAATTATTCCTTATTGTGAAAAACAAATGTTGCTACTGGAACTATTATTGCAATAGCAATCACAAACCAAGTAGTAAAATTCATAACAGTTCTCCTTTCAAATGCTCCC
>JAZUOB010000109.1:0-2813 GCA_045604425.1 Clostridia bacterium | reverse complement strand
CATTGTGTATAATAAATGTGTACTTTCTTAGTTTTTGTGATGTAAAAGTTGTATACCAAAGAAATGCAGCAGAGGTGAGTCTGCTGCATTTCGATATAATTAGGCTTTGTTGATAGAACCGAAAAGTTCCATTTTTTCTTTGACAATTTCCTTGATTGCTTCAACACCCGGAGCAAGTAGCTTTCTTGGGTCAAAGCCTTTTCCTTCCAAATCTTTTCCGGCTTCTATGTATTTTCTTGTAGCTGCCTGGAAGTATAATTGACATTCAGTGTTTACGTTGATTTTTGCAACACCAAGTGAAATAGCTGTCTTTATCATGTCTGCAGGAATACCTGTTCCACCGTGAAGTACCAAAGGAAGCTCGCCTGTGAGATCTTTGATTTTTCCTAAAGCATCGAAATCAAGACCTTTCCAGTTCTCAGGGTATTTTCCGTGGATATTGCCAATACCTGCTGCAAGAAAATCAACACCTAAATCGCCAATCATTTTACACTCATTAGGATCTGCGATTTCACCTGCTCCAACAACACCGTCTTCTTCACCGCCGATAGAACCAACTTCGGCTTCTATTGACATGTTTTTGTCGTGCGCTGCTTTAGCAAGTTCTGTTGTCTTTGCAATGTTTTCTTCAATAGCATAGTGTGAACCGTCAAACATGATTGAAGAAAAACCAGCTTCTATACATTTATAGCATGCTTCATATGAACCGTGGTCAAGGTGAAGAGCTACAGGAACAGTAATGTTCAACTCCTCAATCATTGATTTTACCATAGCAGAAACAGTCTTAAAACCGCACATATATTTGCCGGCACCCTCAGAAACACCAAGGATTACAGGAGAGTTGTTTTCTTGTGCTGTTTGCAAAATTGCTTTTGTCCATTCAAGATTGTTGATGTTGAACTGACCAACAGCATATTTGCCTGCTACCGCCTTTTTCAACATTTCTGTTGCTGATACTAACATAATTTGTTACCTCCATAAAATATATTATAACAGCCATTTGGCTGATATTTATAATTGAAAATCACCCTTTGAAGTAGCAAGCAAGCTTAGAAGCTCTTCTGAAGGGTTGATAGGGTATTTCTTTTTGCAATCCTCACACTCTACATACATTTGTTCTTTGTCAAAAACAGGATAAATATTCCTGCCTCCACACCTGCAAATCATTCTTTTTTGATCAAGTACTTCATGAATGCAATCTAATGTGCACAATACTAATGATAGCTCGCCTGTAATATCATCCGCAGTATTTTCTGTTTCTTCAAACATTTTTTCGCTTTCATTCACAGCATCTATTACTTTTTCTTCTTGTCCTGCAAAAAAAATTGGAATGCCGGCATTAGGACAGTCGAATGTAATAATATCTGTACTCCAAAATTTGTTGGTTGAAATAGAAAAGCTATGATTTTGTGTACACACCGGACAGACAATGTTGATTTTCATTTTATCAGATATATTAGTCAGTATGACAGATTTTGATTTGCAATACTTATCTATACAACAAAGCTCGATGTTTTTTTTGCCCGAAAATTCAAATAAACTGATATACTTATCAGATACACCTGAACATTCAGGACATATATAAGCAATAAACCTATTTATTTTTTCTATCATTTTCTAGCCTCTTTCAGCTCGTTTTTGTGATTTAAAGCATAGTAGAATAAATACTGCTGAGCATAACCGGAATATTCTCCAAAATGTTTTTTTGCATATTTTCGGATTTGGTCGGGTGTGCATTTCTTTTTGAAATATAATTGCTCCATAATTCTGTGCATCCACGTGTCTACAGGGAATGCATCTGTTTTATTCAAGCCAAAAAGAAGTATACAGTCTGAAACTTTATTTCCGACGCCATCTAATTCCATAAGCATAGATTTAGCATCGTGCGTTGAAGCTTTTTTTAGCTTGTCCAGAAAATCAGGATTTTCCAAAACGTATTTTGAAGCATTGTAAATATATTTTTCTCTATAACCTGCTTTTATGTTTGAAATATCAGTCTTTAGAATTGCTTCAGGAGTAGGGAATGAGTAATAAACATTATTTTTATATATTATTCTATTTCCACATAATTCACATAAATTTTCGATAATTTTCTTAATTCTTGGTATATTATTGCTTTGAGATACGATAAACGAAATTATAGTCTCAAACAGATCTTGCTTCAAAATACGGATACCGTTTCCGTTTTTCACAGCTTTGGTCATACAGGTATCAAATGACAGTCTGTTTTTGATAGCAGAATAGTCACGACTGATATCAAAATAATCTATCCAGAACTCATTAAAATCCGCCTCGCTGATGTTGTGAAGAATTATCTCATCATTAGTGCAAGAAATGGTAAGAGCTCTATCTTTAGCAACGCCGGTGTATTCATTATTTCCGGTTTTGTCAAAACGAAAGCATTGACCGCATTCAAATATGTGATCAAGATTGAAATCTGCTAGTTTTTTTATTACAATTTTATCATCAAAAACCTTAATCTCCATAATGTATAAATTATAACATATCAAAGCATTTCTATCAATAAATATTAACGAATTTTGTATAAAATCATTGATAAAATGCATCAATGTGGTATAATAAATATAATAATTGATGAAAAACGTCAAAATTCCAAAAGAGTGAAAGGAGTTATCTATGAACAGCTACGACAATCTCACATATGAGCCTGTTTATGTGTATGACAAACTCAAAAACAATCAAATTCCTGAAATGGAAAATTTGTGCAGCGATTACAGAGTTTTTCTTGACAGCGGAAAAACAGAACGCGAATGTATAAATATCTCAGAAAATATGGCTATTGAAGCTGGATT
>JAZUOB010000108.1:0-3726 GCA_045604425.1 Clostridia bacterium | reverse complement strand
CTGCTTCTTAGTTCTTTGGTTGAATACTGCAAATCAAAGTCTCTGTCCCCCATAACATTGGAGGTTAGGCAATCAAACACTCCGGCTAAGACTCTATATGCTTCATTTGGTTTTGAAGTAATTGGAGAAAGAAAAAAATACTATAGTGATAACGGAGAAGATGCACTGATATTATCACTCAGTATATAAGGAAGGATATACACAACATATGGATAAGCTCATTCTTGGAATAGAAAGCTCATGCGATGAAACTGCTGCGGCCGTCACATTAAATGGAAGAACAGTGCTTTCAAATGTTATAAATTCACAAATTGAAATTCACAAAAAATACGGCGGTGTTGTACCGGAAATCGCATCACGTCATCATATTGAGTCAATAAATGCAGTTATTCAGGAAGCTCTGGATACTGCTGGCATTACACTCGATGATATTGACGCTATTGCGGTCACTTATGGTCCCGGGCTTGTAGGCGCACTCTTAGTTGGAGTGTCTGCCGCAAAGGCACTTGCATATGCAAAAAACAAACCACTTGTCCCTGTTCATCACATAAAAGGTCATATAATGGCAAATCTGATACAGCACAAAGATTTAGAGCCGCCATTTATATGTTTGGTAGCATCAGGCGGACACAGCCACATTGTGAATGTAAAGAGCTACACTGAATTTGAGATACTTGGTCAGACAAGAGATGATGCAGCAGGCGAAGCTTTTGACAAAGTTGCCAGAACTCTTGGGCTTGGATATCCGGGCGGACCTTTGATTGACAAAATCGCAAAAGAGGGCAATCCAAATGCAATCCAGTTCCCATGTGTAAACTTCCAGGACAGCCTTGATTTTTCATTCAGCGGAGTAAAAACTGCTGTCATCAACTATCTTCATAACTCCAAACAAAAAAACGAAGAAATAGTAGTTGAAGATATCGCAGCAAGCTTCCAAAACGCTGTGACAGATGTACTCTGCGATCATACAATCAAAGCATGCAAAAAAGCAAAAAGCAATATCATTACACTTGCCGGCGGAGTAGCCTCCAATAGTGCACTAAGGGATAAAATGACCGAGCTTGCAAAGCGCTCCGGCATACAAGTTCTCTATCCTGACCCTATTCTTTGTACAGACAACGCAGCTATGATTTCATGTTCCGGATATTATCAATTTTTAAACAGAGAAATCGGTGATTTAAATCTCAATGCTATTCCGTCACTAAAGCTTTAATATTTGAAAGGATTCAAGACAATTTATGATTTTATACAGCATTATTTCACTGTTCCTGATCTGTGTTGACCAAATATCAAAATATTTGATTGCAACAAATTTTGATTGGAACACAAGATATACTTTAATTCTCGGATTATTCGATATTGTGTATAGAAAAAACACAGGCGCAGCCTTTAGTATACTTTCACAGCACTTATATCTTTTGGCAATCATATCTATTTTGTTTTGCATCGGAGTCGTTTTTTATGTAGTGAAAATGAAACCTACACATCCGCTTCAATGCACATCAATAGCTCTTATTTTTGCGGGAGCTGTAGGTAATGGTATAGACAGAATTTTCAGAGGCTACGTTGTAGATTTTATAGAAACAACATTTATAAACTTCCCTGTTTTCAATATTGCAGATATTTCGATAACTATAGGGGCCGCTTTATTTATGATATATGTAATCAAATACGATAAATAAAAATGGTACATTCTTTTGAATGTACCATTTTTATTTATATAAATTCAAAACAGTCTTTTTGCTTTGAAACTACCAATTCCAAACCGATAGGTTTAAGCAGTTTTTTCATAATATCACAAAAAACAATTTCTGTTTGAAAATGACCGGCATCGATAACACAGATATCTCTTTGAGATGCATCAAGTGCCTGATGATATTTTACATCTGCAGTTATAATCACATCAGCACCTTTATCTTTAGCAATCATTATAAGGTCGCCGCAGCTGCCACCTGCAACGCATACCGTTTTGATGTTTTTTTGGAAGTCAGGTTTGACTACTTTCAAACAATCAGTGCTTAATAATTTTTTTGTTTTAATAAGAAAGTCATCTACACCCATACTTTCTTTGAGTTTGCCTATTCGACCTATTCCAACATTTTCATTATCAGGTAATGGCTTAAGAACAACAGATTCTTCAAGCTCAAACAAATTTGCCAAGGCAGCATTTATACCGCATTCAGCTACGTCCATGTTTGTATGGCAGGAATACACACAAATATCATTTTTGATTAAATCTTTTATTATTCTGCCCAAAGCACAATCATAGTTGATACTTTTGACTTCGTCAAAAAACATAGGATGATGCGATACTATTAAATCACATTTTGAGTCAATGGCAAATCCGACCACTTCTTCGGTCACATCTAAAGTAATCATAACTTTTTGAATGTCTTTTTCTAAAGAGCCTATCATCAGTCCTACATTATCCCATGACATAGCATATTTTTTAGGAAGTGCATTTTCTATAGTTTCAATAATTTCATAAAGCTTCAAATACTATCACCTACACTATTCTTTTAAACATTTTTTCAAGCTCTCTTTTAGTAATCGCAACTGTTATAGGTCTGCCATGAGGACAAGTATTTATTCCGTCCAGTGAAAATACTGCTTTAACAAGACTATTCATCTCATCAAAGCTTAAAACATGATTTGCCTTTATAGCCGCCTTGCATGCAATGGTATATGTCATACGCTGTAGTTTTTCTGATATAACTTCTTTTTTAAGGGTAGCGAATTGACTAAGGAGTTCAACAAACAAATCTCCTACATCTCCCCACTCGACTTCCTGTGGGGCTGCTCTTAGAATTATCTCGTTTTCTCCAAAGATATCCGATTCAAATCCCAAAAGAGTAAGCTCGTTTAAGCTTTCATTGTATATTGACATTTCTTCCCCGTTAAGCTTCACAATAACAGGTTCAAGCAACATTTGAGGATAACATTGTTTATTTTCAAGTGCCGCTAAAAGCTCCTCATACTTTATACGCTCATGTGCTGCATGCTGATCTATCAAAAGCATCTTATCTTCACTTTGCACAACGATATAAATATCAAAAACCTGTCCAACAATCTTAAATGGTTTTATAATATCTACCTTTTCGGTGTCATTTGGCGTCGAAGTTTCAATATCCAATTGATTTGATACAGTTATTTCCTCAACCTTTTTATTCTCTTGACTAACAACAAATTCAGCTTTTGGCGATGAAAATTTAGGCTTTTCTATGTTTTTGGCATCATCATTTTTTCTAAAAGCTGCAATTGGATCTACACTTACAACAGGCTCAATTTTTAAAACCTTTTCAATTTTGGGTGATTTTTCTATGACCGGTTCACTTTTGAAAGGATTTTTTCTCGGGTCGTGAATATGTACTTCTTTATCTTGATTGCCTATGTCATATAATGCACTTTTTACTCCGTAATATACACAGTCATAAATTTTCTTGTCATCCGAAAACTTTACTTCAAGTTTTGTAGGATGTACATTTATATCAATCAGGCTGGGATTTATTTGTACATTCAACAAGGCTACAGGAAACTTTCCAATCATTATTTGATTCTTGAACCCTTCCTCTAAAGCTCTTGTAATAATCGGACTCTTTATACTACGTTTATTGACAAAAAAGTTTTGAAAGTTTCTGTTTGGTCGTGCCAAGGTGGTGTTGCCTATGGCACCTGACACCACAACGCCGTCCATTTCATAATTCACTTCAATGATGTTATTTGCAT
>JAZUOB010000107.1:0-5234 GCA_045604425.1 Clostridia bacterium | reverse complement strand
TCAACTCCTTGGCTCACAGAACGACATGGCTACGATCCGACTTTAAGGCCTTTTCCTTCATTTACCTCAGCAAAATATTTATCCCAACCCCAACCATATCTGGATGTGCAGAACAAAACATAGAACAAACTTCCAAGAGGTAGCATAATGTTTGAAACCGTATAATCTTCTATATCCATAATGCCTTTTGTACCAATAGCAAAATCAGACCATATGTTAAATCCGAGAATGCAAGGGATAGACAATGCAAAAATCAATAAAATATTGATGATTGCTATCTTCTTTCTGCTCTTTTTTGTAAGTTCAAGCCAAAATGACATGATATTTTCAAACACAGCAATAACTGTCGAAAAAGCAGCAAATATCATGAACACAAAGAACAATGCTCCAATTATTCTTCCTGCTGGCATCTTATTAAAAATACTTGAGAGTGTGGTAAATAAGAAGGATGCTCCAACTGTAGATGCATCAGCTGTTGCGCCGTTATTGTAGGTATAGCACGCCGGAAAAATTATTAAACCTGACATAAGTGCAACAAGCGTGTCCATTGACATTATAGTTATTGCTTCACCGGCCAGTGATCTGTCTTTACTGATATAACTTCCAAAAATCGCAATAGACCCAATACCAATACTTAGTGTAAAGAATGATTGTCCCATTGCCGCAGATATTACATTCCATATACCTGTTTCGTTTATGCTCGAAAGATTAGGTATCAAGTAGAATTTCAGTCCTTCGGCTGCATTTGATAAAGTACATGCATATATCGCCAATGCGATCAAAAGTACTAATAATGCAATCATCATTACCTTCGTAATTTTTTCAACACCCTTTTGTAAGCCGAGAGAACAAATACCGAAACAAAGTGCAACGACAATAAACATTGCTGCAATCATCGTAACAGGGTCGGAAACCAAGTTTCCAAACACTTGTCCAAGTTGTTCTGATGTTGAATATTGAAGTATAGAACCTGAAACATACTTATAACAATATATAAGCATCCACGCAGAAATAGTGGTATAAAACATCATAAGCAAATAATTACCTGCAATGCCCATATATTTAAGCAGATGCCATTTCTGCCCAGGTTTTTCTAAAGTGTCAAAAGACGATGCTATGCTTCGTTGACTTGCTCTTCCAACAGCCAGTTCCATTGTCATAATTGGGAAACCTAAAAGCAATAAAAAAGCTATATAAATAAGAACAAACAACGCTCCCCCATAGGCTCCGGTCATGATTGGAAATCGATACACATTTCCAAGACCGATTGCACATCCGGCAGAAATTAAAATAAATCCTAGTCTAGATGAAAATTTTTCTCTTTGGTCCATCATAATACTCCTTTCAATTTTTATGGTTGAACTGTGTATATTATTTCATAATGATTGCCATTTTCTATTATTTCCTGGCTTGCTCCGGTCTGCATGGGTTCGCCGTTTTTATTAAGTGCCCAATAAGAGTTATTTATATCATAATCCGCAAGCATACCATTAACTGTCTTTATATAAAGTCCGAATTGGTCTGTTTTTCCGGAAACAAGATGATTCTCTAAAAGTGCGTTAGCTAAATATTCTTTATTAGTCAAAATTGTAAATTTGACTTCTTTTTTTTGTGCTACCACATCAACATAAATTGTTTTTTCGCCTGTTCCAAGTGTTGTGTCTTCGGTATATTCAGCGGTGCTCCATATATCTTGGGCTGGTTCTGTTGGCACACAAGAAGTCAAGGAGATGATCAGGAGTATACTGAATAAGAAAACTGATATTTTTTTCATATTCTTTTTCCTTTCACATTTAAACTAATTTTTCAGGCTGTGGATTGGTGCCGGAATTCTGCCTCCACGAGATATAAATTCACTGTTGTCAATATCTTTAACTTTCATAACAGGGCCTGAACCTAAAAGTCCACCAAATTCAACAGTGTCACCGATTTTGGCACCGGGTGCTGGTATGATTCTTACTGCTGTTGTTTTTGTATTTACCATTCCAATTGCTGCTTCATCTGCGATAATACCTGAGATTATAGATGCTGACGTATCTCCTGGGATAACTATCATATCAAGTCCAACTGAGCACACGCACGTCATTGCTTCGAGTTTTTCAAGCGACAAAGCTCCGCTTTTTGCTGCTGCAATCATGCCTGCATCTTCACTGACAGGAATAAATGCACCGGACAAACCACCAACATAACTGGACGCCATTACACCGCCTTTTTTAACTGCATCGTTTAAAAGTGCCAAAGCGGCAGTTGTGCCATGAGCACCACACTGCTTAAGGCCCATCTCTTCCAAAATGTATGCCACACTGTCACCGACCGCAGGTGTAGGTGCCAGGGATAAGTCGACAATTCCAAAAGGTACATTCAGGCGTTTTGAAGCTTCCATTGCCACAAGTTGTCCCATTCGTGTAATCTTAAATGCCGTCTTTTTTATGGTCTCAGCAATTACTCCAAAGTCTTCACCTGCTACTTTTTCAAGGGCACATTTCACAACTCCAGGTCCGCTTACACCAACATTTATAACACATTCGCCCTCACCTACACCGTGAAAAGCTCCTGCCATAAATGGATTATCTTCAACTGCATTTGCAAAAACTACAAGTTTCGCACAGGCAAAGCCCTGGCTATCTTTTGTTAGCTCTGCAGCTTCTTTTATGATTTCCCCCATCTGCTTGACGGCATCCATGTTTATACCTGCTTTTGTTGATCCGACATTTACACTTGCACACACGATATCGGTTGATGCCAAAGCCTTAGGAATCGATTGTATGAATACATTTTCTGCATTCGTATAGCCTTTGTGGACTAAAGCACTGTAGCCCCCGATAAAATTTACGTTTGTGGCTTTTGCGGCTCTGTCTAGCGTTTTTGCGACTTGTACACAATCATCAACTGTAGGATTTTCTAAAGCTTCTATAAGATTTGAAATAGGTGTGACACTTATTCGCTTATTGATTATAGGAATTCCATATTGTCTTTCGATATCTTCACCGGTTTTTACCAGGTCTTTTGCGTATGTAGTGATTTTTTTGTATATTTTATCACACATTTTTTCAAGATTTGAATCTGCACATGATTTCAAAGAAATTCCCATAGTAATTGTACGTACATCAAGGTTTTCTTTGTCAATCATGTTGATTGTCTGCATTATTTCAAATGGATTTATCATAAAAATATCCTCCGATTAAATTCTGTGCATTGATTCAAAAAGCTCTTCTCTTTGAAGATGTATTGACAAGCCAAGTTCTTTTTCTATAGCCTCAAATCCTTTTATAACGTCTCCAACATTATTATCTTCTAATTTTACCAACATTATCATGCAAAACATATCCTGCATAATAGTCTGTGAAATATCAAGTATATTTACATTACACTCAGCAAGGTATGTACTTACCTTAGAAATTATTCCAACTCGGTCTTTACCGATAACAGTAATAACAGCTTTCATCGTTTATCCCCTATCTTTCTAAACATAAAGACGCAGTATGCAAAATGCATTCTTACGTCTTTATTTTTATTCTATAAATTTCTCTGCCGCACTATTTCATATAGCAAAATTCCGGCGGCAACTGATGCGTTTAGTGAATTTACTTTGCCATGCATAGGTATAGAAGCATAAAAATCACATTTTTCACCGACAAGGCGGCTAATTCCTTCACCCTCGCTGCCGATTACCAATCCAACACTACCCTTAAAATCTATCTCATACATAGGCTTGCCGTCCATATGTGCACCGGTTATCCAGAAGCCTTTATCTTTCAGTTCATCGATAGTGCGTGCTATATTTGTAACACGACAAATATTCATATGTTCAACAGCTCCGGCAGATGTCTTAGCGACTATATCGTTTACTGGAGCACCACCGCGTTTCGGAATAACAACACCATGCGCACCGGAGCACTCAGCTGTCCTGATAATAGCACCCAGATTATGTGGGTCTGTAATCTTGTCACATATGACAATAACAGGAGCTTCACCCTTTTCATTGGCGTACGCAATAATTTCATCTATAGACTTATATTCAGTCTCTGACACAAATGCAATTATACCTTGGTGATTTTCACCGTTTGCCATTTCATCAAGCTTAGCCTTGTCGCATTCCACAACAACCAATTTTGAGTCTCTGGCTTTTTTTATAAGAGGAACCAGACTTCCTTCAAGTTTTCCCTTTTTTACAAAAATCTTGTCGATATCACGACCTGATTTAATAGCTTCAAGTACAGGATTTCTTCCGATAATTTTATGACTCAATTTTGAGTTTCCTCCGTTTCAAAATTATGCAAGAAATTTATCATGAATAGCAACAACAGCACGCTCTGCATCCTTCTGGTCAACAAGAACTGAAATTTTGATTTCTGAAGTAGCTATCATATTGATATTTATATGAGCGTTATAAAGCGCTTCAAACATAGTTGTAGCAACGCCCACATTGTTTACCATTCCGGCACCAACTATAGACACTTTTGAAACGTCTTTTGACCATTTGATTTCCTGTGCCTTTATAATACTGCTGTTTTCTTCGAGAACCTGAAGGGCGTTTTCCAAATCACCTTCTGTTGTTGTAAAGCTGATATCTTTTTGAACACCATTACCAATAGATTGTATTATAAGGTCAACTCCAATTCCTTTCTTTGAAAGCAATGAGAATATTTGAAAAGCTTTTCCAGGAGTATCCTCTACACCACAAAGAGCAATTCTTGCACAATCATTGTCTCTAGTAACACCTCTAACCAGCATCTTTTCCACTTGATCTACCTCCCTAACGTATGTTCCCTCATTATTATTCAAGCTTGATCTTACTTCAAGCTTTACATTATATTTCTTTGCAAGTTCAACACTTCTGTTGTGCAGAACATTTGCTCCAAGCGATGCCAGTTCAAGCATCTCATCATATGATATTTCGTTTAATTTGAAAGCATTTTTTACAAATCTTGGGTCAGCGGTATATACACCGTCAACATCAGTATATATTTCACAAACATCAGCACCCAACACAGCAGCAAGTGCAACTGCAGATGTATCTGAGCCGCCGCGACCAAGTGTGACAATATCATCATATTTGTTGATTCCCTGAAACCCTGCAACGATTACTATTCTTCTCTTATCAAGCTCATTTTGAAGCCTTTCAGCTTTGATTTCATGTATACGGGCTGCTCCATATTTTGAGTCAGTCTTTACACCTGCTTGCCAACCTGTCATTGAAACAACAGGAAAACCCAACTTCTCAATAGCCATAG
>JAZUOB010000106.1:0-3410 GCA_045604425.1 Clostridia bacterium | reverse complement strand
CGCTTGGCCTCCGACTTACTTTTCAAAGGCTGCCATTTTGCTTTTTCCAAACAGCGGTGAATTTTTTGAGCACCACAAATACCAGAAAAAGTCAGTATCAGGAGAGCCGGTTTCCTGGCTTGTAAAATAAGCCCGGCGTACTTCCTCGTTTATGTATTCAAGGTATTGCCTGCCATGAAGCTTATTTCCTCCGGCTAATACATCCAAAAACTCACCGTCTGCTGTCATGGGAATGCATCCGTGATATAAGAGATTGTTGTTGTATATACGGAACATACTGCCCTTTTCATAGAGAAATCTTATATGCTTCTGAAGTCTTGACGAATGTAGAAAAGATGCCGCCAAAGTATTCATAAGCTCTTTTTCCTCTTTTGTAAGTGCTAAAGGGTTTTTGGGGTCTACAGTGGGGAAGTGAGAGTCTTTAAGAGGGTAGTCATTGTTTTCAATATTCACAGTATTTTTTTCAAAATCGATACGACTCAAAAGGTCTCTTGAGCCCATTTCGTATTCCGGATGTCGCTTGTACAGGGCACCCTCCAGCTTAAATCCGATAATCGCAATTGCTTTATGCATTTTTGCAGCAAGGTCTATGCTCACTCTGTCATACTTGCTTTTGTCAAGAACGCGGGGAGCAAAAGCTGTGCATGGGTCGTCTTTGTACACCTGGGCTGCAAACATTGAAAGAGGTCTCAGGTTTATGCCGTAGCCGTCCTCAAGACAGTCGAAATTGTTGTAGCTGATGCCTACTCTTATAACATTGGCAATACATGTAAGATTACCTGACGCAGCGCCCATCCATGAGATATCATGATTGCCCCATTGTATGTCGATATCATGAAATGACATAAGCTCATCTATGATAAGGTCTGCTCTCGGGCCTCTATCAAAGATATCGCCTATTATATGCAGCCTGTCTACAGATATATCACGAATCATTTTAGAAAGGGTGATAATAAAATCCTTTGCAACTCCTGAATCAAGTATTGCCTGAATCATTTTTTCAAAGTGGAGGCCTTTGTTAGCTTCGCCTACATACAAAAATTCGTCTATAATTGAAGCAAATTTTTCCGGGTATTTCTTTCGTCTGCTGCTGACTGTGTATTTTGCGGCAAAATCTTTGTACAGCTCTATAAGTACCATTACTTTCAGCCTGAACCATTCGGCAAAATCTTCATTATCAGCCATTTGCTTCAGGTATATTTCCGGCTCATAAATAAGGCCTGCCAGCTTTGTCCTGTCTGAGTCGGTCATGGTGCGAAAGAAAAGCTCGTCTATGCGCATTTTTATAACACCTGATGCACTTTTTAGCTGGTGTATAAAAGCCTTGTGTTCACCGTGCAGGTCGCTGAAAAAATATTCAGTGCCTTTAGGCATACAGGCTTTGGTGAGAAGATTTATCATCTCTTTGGCAGCTGCGTCAATGTTTGGATAAATGTCGGATAAAAGACGTAAATAATGAATATCTGTCATATATTAGTCCTTTCTTTTTTTGAGATAATCGATAGCGGCTTGCAATTGTGTATCTTCTTTTTCTTCAATAGTAGATGCGTATTTGCCTTGCAGTTCGTCCGGCAGCTCAACCACAATATCAGGGGTTATGCCCTCGTCCTGAACACAGGTGCCAAGGGGTGTATAGTATTTTGCTATTGTCACTGTCATGCCGGAGCCGTCGGAGAACGGGTACACAGCCTGCATTACCCCTTTGCCAAAGGTCTTTGTGCCTATTATCTCTGCTTTATCGTAATCTTTCAGAGCGCCGGTCAAAAGCTCTGCGGCACTGGCAGAATTTCCGTTTACGATTACTGCTATGGGTATATTTATTTCATTTTTGTCTGACTTTAGCTGGTCTTTTGTACCATGCTTATCCTTGGCATACATTATAAGTCCTTCAGGCACAATAAAGTCTATAACCTTGCTTACAACATCCAGTCTGCCGCCGCCGTTGTCACGAAGGTCAATAATAAGTTTTTTCATGCCTTGCTCATTTAAAGCACTGTATGCTTCTAAAAACTCCTGATCTGTAGACTTTTCGCCGGTTTCGGACGCTCCGTTAAAGGCAGATATCTGGATATAGCCAATCCCGTCTCTCAGCATTTTGCTTGTGACAGTATTTTGGTGTATACGCTTTCTTACAACTGTGAAGTCCATTTCTTTGCCATCTCGTTTAACAGTGATATCAACGCTTGTGTTTTCAAGTGGAACATCCAGGTCTAGTCCGCGGATTTTTATAACGGCATCATTCATTTGAGAGCCGCTGTAGCTGACAGAGTCAACTTTTGTGATTACATCTCCCGGTTTTATGCCTGCCTGCATACCGGGTGAATTGTCAAGTACAGAGATTACATCTATCTCGTCATTTTCTTTGTCCCACTGGACAGTGATGCCTACACCTATAAAATCACCCTCGCCGCTGTCCATGTATGATTCAAATTGCTTTTTGTCATGATACACTGTGTATGGGTCATCAAGGGCAAGCGTCATTCCTGCTATAGCATAGTCTGCGGCTTTCTCTTTGTCATAATCGTATAAAAAAGCATCGTCCAGTACATTCTCTGCGTTTAGGATTTTTGATACAAGATCATGGCTTTTGTACATATCATAAGAGCCTCTTGCATACCAGGCACCTGTACCGGCAAGACCTGCTGTAAGAAGACTTATAAGTATGGTGGTTCTTATTTTCATTTATTAGTACTCCTTATTAGCAAACAGGCTGTCTTGGAAAATCAAGACAGCCTGTAATTTAAATTTTCATTGAATCTGAAGCAAGATACTTGTGAACCATCATAGCTACCTTGAATACTATAGCCTGATCGAACTTTCTCAAATCCAGACCTGTAAGCTTATATATTTTTTCAAGACGGTATACAAGAGTATTTCTGTGAACAAAAAGCTGTCTTGAAGTCTCGCTGACATTAAGGTCATTTTCAAAGAACTTATTGATTGTCAGTATTGTTTCCTCATCTAAAGATGCTATATCACCTTTTTTGAATACTTCATGAAGGAATAATTCGCAAAGCTTGATAGGGAGTTGATAGATAAGTCTGCCAATTCCAAGATTGTCATAGTTAAGGATGTATTTGTCTTCTTCAAATACTTTTCCAACTTCAAGTGCAATCTGTGCTTCTTTGTAGCAGTTGTTCAGCTCGTCCAATGTGTTGGCGAATGTACCTACACCTACTAATGCACTTTGCAAAGTCTCACCGTTGATTGTGTCAACTATTGACTGTGCGATTTGCTGCATCTCTTCGTCAGTAGGAAGCTGTGCCATTTCTTTTATGAGAACAACATTTGAGCTGTCCACACTTATTACAAAATCACGTTCTTTGTCAGGGAACATATTTCTGACTACTTCGTATATTCCGGATTCAGAACGGTCATTAACCTTTATATAGAATACAGCTCTTGGAATA
>JAZUOB010000105.1:0-2264 GCA_045604425.1 Clostridia bacterium | reverse complement strand
ACCGACCATTTCAGGATCAAGTGCTGAAGTAGGCTCATCAAACAACATTACTTCAGGCTCCATACAAAGTGCTCTAACAATTGCTATTCTTTGTTTTTGACCACCTGAAAGCTGTGACGGATAAGCATCAGCTCTGTCTTCAAGTCCTACCCTTTTCAAAAGTTCTCTTGCTTTTTCTTCAGCAACCTTCTCTTTCATTTTTAGAAGCTTTACAGGTGCTAAGGTCATGTTTTTCAGAACTGTCATATGTGGAAACAAATTAAACTGCTGAAAAACCATACCCATTTTCTGACGATGAATGTTTATATTTGTCTTTGGATCGGTAATATCTATGCCTTCAAAGAACACTTGTCCGGATGTTGAAGTTTCGAGTAAATTTAGTGAACGAAGGAATGTAGATTTTCCGCTTCCTGACGGGCCTATAACCACAACAACCTCGCCTTTATTTATTTTGCAATCGATACCATCCAGCGCTTTTATAGCACCACCATTATAATACTTGCAAAGACCTCGAGTTTCAATAATACAATTATCTTTCACTCTTTCTCAGCCTCCTTTCAAGTAAATCAACAAGCCATGTAAAGAACATTACCATAACAAGATAAATAGCTGCTATTGCCATAAGCGGCCAGAAGCTCTGATATGTAATACCTCTTATGATATTTGCACCTCTTGTAAGATCAGTCACACCGACGTATCCGGCAATGGCTGTTTCTTTTAAAAGTACAATAAATTCATTTGCCAGTGCCGGCAATATGTTTTTAAAAGTCTGGGGCAAAACTATAAACCACATTGTATGGATATAGTTAAACCCGAGTGATCTTCCTGCTTCTGTCTGGCCCTGGTCTATACTCATAATTCCGCCCCTGATAATCTCTGCAACATAAGCACCGGAGTTTATACCAAATGCGATAATACCGCAAAGCATTTTATTGTCAGAGCTTGCCATTATGATGAAGAATATAATGAGTATCTGCACCATAGCAGGTGTTCCTCTAATAACAGTAAGATAAATCTTGCTTATAGCATTACCTATGGACAAGAAAAATTTTGCCACAGGTGAGCGCATCTCATTGTACTGCTTATCATAGGTTGTCCTTATAGCCGCTATCACAACACCAAGAAACACACCTAGTATAAGAGCAAAGAAAGTAAGAATAAGGGTGTTGCCTATACCTTCTAAAATGTATTTCCAACGATTATCCACAACAAATGCTGTGTTAAAATCTTTAACTAGTTTTAAAATCCATTCAGGCATTTTAAAAGTTCCTTTCTCACATAATTAAAGGGCTGTATTCACAGCCCTTTCTTTAACAAATCAAACTTATTCAGCAGGGATATATTTTTCAATTATCTTTGCTACTGTACCATCAGCTATAAGTTCGCCAAGAGCCTTGTCTATTTCAGCCAAAAGCTCTGGGTTATCTTTTGATACAGCTGCAGCATAATCTTCTGTTATGTATTCTGTGTCAAGAATTTTAAGACCAGGGTTGTTTTCTACAAATACTTTTGCAGGCTCGTTGTCAATAACAACGCAATCAACCTTGCCTGAGTTCAAAGCCATAACGGCATCTGCACCCTTGTTGTATCTTTCAACCTTGCCAAGGCCTTCATCTTCTATATCCCAAGTACAGTAAAGGTCGCCTGTTGTAGCCAGCTGAACACCGATTTTGTTGTTAGCGCCGTCTTTGAATAGATCGTCAGCAGATGTTATAGGTGAGCCTTCTTTAACGATGATAACCTGAACGCCTGTAGCATAAGTCTGTGTAAAATCAACTTGTTCTTTTCTTTCGTCAGTAACAGTCATACCAGCCATAACAAAATCATATTTGTTGGTCTGAACACCGGGAATTAGTGAATCGAAATCAACATTTTCGATAACAAGCTCTTTTCCAAGCTTATCAGCTATAGCCGCTGCAATCTCAGCGTCTATACCGACAACTTTTCCGTCTTCCATAAATTCATATGGAGGGAATTCTGCATTTGTAGCCATTGTGAGAACATTGTCATCAGCGCCGCCACAACCTGCCAAAAGTGCAATACTCATGCAAACAACTAATAATAAACTAAAAATCTTTTTCATTTTTACAACCTCTTTTCAAAAGTTTAATGTAATCACATTATAGCACTTTGATATCTATAAATCAAGTAGTTTTGTATAAAAATAAGAAATGAAACTATTTTTGTTGATTCTGACGTATAAATATTCAAAAAAAATTTCAAAAAATACCTTTTCAAATTCAATTAAATATGATAGAATGTAT